>CAKZMA010000795.1 GCA_937127375.1 uncultured Coleofasciculus sp.
TAGGGCTTGCTGCACAACCTAGAAATCCTGAGCCATCAATACTTTGAGGCTTATGGGCAGTGGATAAAGTGCAAGGAAATGGGGTAGCATCCTTCATAAGTATGGCATCACCTTGCTCAGGGAAAATGTACCCTTGCTCCCCCAGCTCCCCCAGCTTCCCCAGCTTCCCCAGCTCCCCCTCACCACAACACTTATTCAGCAGCCCCTAATTAGTGCAAGCGGGTCGCCCCTACAGTATCAATTATCTCCTAAAGTTTCAACTATCAACCTATTCAACACATTCCAATTTAGGCATTCGGGCGTTGACAACGAATTCTTGCGCCTCCGATATTGCCCCGTTGAAAAAGTTCTGCCCAAACTTGGTAACGATGCCTCATACTTTGAACAACTTGATCACCATGGACGCGCAGATGCCGGAATTTGTTTTGCTCAAAATCTACAGGTCTTTGAATTTCCCAAGGTTGCCATAAGTGAGTCACGTCCTCAAAGTGCAAATCGACAAAGCCAGCCGCCGCTAAGTCTGCCAGATATTGGTCACGATTTGGTAAATAAGGACAGGCAAGGGTTTCTGTCAATTGGACTTTCTCATCAGCAGTGAGGGGTTGGCGCTCAAAAAAGTCTTCAATATAACCACTCCCACCCGGTTTCAGTAGGCGAAAACAAGTTGAAAATAAGGTAGAACGGTCTGGAATATGCAGAAAAACCCCAATAGAAATCCAGTGGTCAAAGGTTTGACCATTCAGGTCGATAGTTGTAATATCTCCCTGGAGAAAATTAACTTGTTCGGATAAACCTGTTTTTTGGGTCAATTCAATTGCAGCCGCACACATCTGGGGGTGAAGTTCAACCCCTGTCACAGAACATCCATATTGATGAGCTAGGTAACGCGCTGGTCCCCCAACCCCTGCACCAATATCAAGCACCTGAGTAGATGGTAAAATTCCTAGTTGTTTGACCGCTTCATCAAGTGCTGTAGTGGAGAGGGGATGGAATTGATCAAAAGGAATCAAATCTTCGACACTCAAAGTATCCCCAGTTTTACCAAGTTCCTTGAGTTCGTTATAGATATAGTCTACTCGATATTGATGCCAATCGATTGACTCGAACGCAGAAATAGGGGTTGACATTTTCGGTTCTTCGGGACTTATTATGCTAAATTGCCTCATACGACGCCCAAAATTCTTGCCTAGCAAGAATTTTGACTTAAATTATACTGTTGAGGCATAAAATCACGGTATAACTGAATTTGGAGCCGTTTTAGCTAACAGTTTGGCATAGTAAGTCCGGAAGTGATATTTTGTTAGTCCGCTTGGATGAGAGCGGTTTGTGGTTGTAGAGACGCGCCATGGCGCGTCTCTAGCCGAATAATGCCTATTGGCATCTTGCGCTATTCTTTTGGCGCTATTCTTTTGGAGGACGCTTGCACGCGAACGGTGGTCGAGTTCATTAACGCACAAGGACTACATCTCTATCAAACCTGGAACCCACCATCTGTCTTCTCATGTTCCTTGCCATGTAGACCTAGGTGAGTTATTGTCATTGTACCACAAAAGGTTTAGTACGTCAGAAAACTTGGGAAATCGGAAGTACGGAGATTTCCCTCTGTCCATCCTCACCTTCCTGAGCTGGCGAAGGATCTGCTGAAGGTGAGGACTTCCGCGATTACGTTAAACTGCTTCCAGATTCCGTTCACCCGTCCTGATCCGGACAATTTCCTCAACGGGACTGATGAAGATTTTTCCGTCGCCAATTTCACCCGTGCGAGCCGCATCAATCACTTTTTCAACGACCATATCAACTTGGGAATCTTCGACGACAATCTCCACCTTGAGCTTTTGCAGGAACTCGACGGTGTACTCGGAACCGCGATAGCGTTCGGTTTGACCTTTTTGGCGTCCAAATCCTCGAACTTCTGAAACCGTCATGCCGACGATTCCCGCGTTGACGAGGACGATTTTAACTTCATCGAGCTTAAATGGTCGAATAATCGCTTCTACCTTTTTCAAGATTCTAGCTCCTCACTTACGTTTCTTTATATGTAACCAGCATGACACGTTTTACACTCCCACCAATGAAATTTTTGTAACATTGAATACAGTTTTTTCTGGTGTAGTAAGCGTTATCGGTTGCCAATCGTCAATTCCCAGGGGGTCAACACTCAGTCAGGGCGGGTTTTGTACAAAGGTTACCATCAATAGCTTGTGCGACAATCCCTAAACCCGCCCCTACTTTCCTCAACACTCAACACATCCTCAGGCTACGGTGGTCGATCGCTAAACTTTTGATTAAAATGAGAATATATCACAGGGGGCCTTAATGGTTTCGACGTGTTGGTGAAAGCCAACCCGTGATACAGGTCGAGAGTGAGTCTTCTCTCGTAAATCCCGGACTCAAACAAAAGTAACTGCGAACAACATCGTTCCTTTTGCTCGTAAGGCAGCTCCTGTAGCCGCTTAAACACCTCTTATAGGTTCGAGCGTTCTTAGTCTGACTCCGTTAAGGGCTAAGGACACAACCCCAACGGATGCGCTAGTTAGCTGTCTTTGGTCGGCTGGCTAGCAAAGACCCAACCAAAGCATCCCACCATCCGGGATAATGGATGGTTCCCGCCCTGAGGATTAGAAGGGCTAAGCCTGTGAATGATCGGTAGGTAAATACCCAATGCGGACACGGGTTCAATTCCCGTAGGCTCCATTCCTAAATTCAATTTTCAGATGCAATAAGACCCCTTCATCTAGCATGAAGGGGTTTTTATCATTGATCATACGTTGGATCATACGTTGATTAGTTTGCCATAATTCATACCAAATCTGCTGCATTAACCTCCTGTATCACCGGGGTGCTGTTTCCTGGAAGCCTTCTGCCATCTGCCATCTGCCATCTGCCTTGTCCTTACCAAAAAGGAAATAGTTAACCCGGATTTAGTATCAGATTATCCGGATGAATGCCTTGATGACAGAAAAAGGTAATCAAACGCCTTCGGTACCCTTATCAATTTATTAACAATTGTTGCGGGTCAGATGAATGAACTCCAAACTCCGGCTTTGGTGTTCATTCAATAATGTTGGAGGTAAGGATGCTAGGATTTGACCGCCCAAAAGGAGTAGGTAATTCATCCTATCCAACCGAATCCCTGACTCTGGAGTACCTCATCCTTAAATATGTAAACAACAACGAGCAAGAGCAAGTTATGGTAATGCAACCTACGTATGGTAATGGTTCTATCGATAGCTCAACCCTTGAACTTTCTCAGGAAGGATTGCGGTCTATTCTGAATCAGATTGAGGCGGAACTCATCGATAGTGAAGTTTACCGCCGCACCATGGCTGGGTTACAAACGATGTTAGGAGAAGCCTCAAGCAACGCCCATATTCTGGTCAAGGCGGTGGGGCGAGAAGCAGTCAGGTTGACATTTCAGGAATTTGCCAGACAGTATAAGGTTGTTCCTGTGACTCCTGTGGCTTCTGACGGAATGAATCAACCGACAGAAACCGAAGAGGAGGAGTTGGAGATTCCCCAAACTGAAGAGAGGGAATGTCCCATTGGCTCGAAAGAAACGATGTCCCATAGGGTTGAGACAAACTTATCGCCCAGTTTAGCAGATCGAGAGATTGGGGAAACTCAGTCGCGTAAAAAACTCACTAAAGCAGAATTAGCCGCGCAAAAGCTTTCCCTAGAACGGGAAGAGATGTTGCAGCAAATTGGTCAACAACTGCGACGAGCGCGTAAATCCCGCTCTTTGAGCCTTCAGCAACTACATCGCCAAACCTTAGTTCCCATTCATCAAATTGAAGCATTAGAAACGGGTAGTCTGGCGCAACTACCCGAGGATATTTATATTCGTGGTTTTATTCGCCGGCTTGGTTATGCACTGGGGTTAGATGGTGTAGGGTTAGCCTTGTCTTTGCCGGAAATTGATCCGGTCAAGTCTGTGATTCCTTCCTGGTATAAAGATCCAGTAGCGACAGGGTTTCACCTTAAATCGGTTCATTTATATCTAGGTTACGCCACATTGATTGCAGGAGCAGTGGGAGGACTCAACTGGATGTCGAACCAACAATCTGCACCCCAAAACACAGCGGAACCTGAACCTGTTCCTTCGGGTCAAAACTCTATGTCTCCAAAAGCTGAAACTAGCCAATCTACTCATACGCCTGGGATTAAATCGAGTCAAACTGGTGTACAAGCAGGAGCTGATATTGCTCCCCCTGAGGCATTTCCGTTTTAAGGAGATGGGGAAAATGAGGGAGATAGGGAAGATGAGGGAGATGGGGAAGATGGGGAAGATGGGGAAGATGAGGGAGAGAATAAAATTTTCGGCGGAACCATGAACAATTAACAAAGGACGAATGACGTAGCTTGCTTCTCGATGAAAGCGAGTATGACGAATGACCACTTTATAGACTCTTTACCAATTCCTCACCAACTCCTAACACATATCTATCTGAAAGAATCCCTGTAGCCAGAATAGTGAAATAGGAACATTAAATAAGACTATTTTTTAACAGTCTTACCTCTTTAAAAAAGTGACTTACTTAATCTGTACTTGTGAAATCTTGCACAAGCAAATCTATCCATTAAGTTGGGGCGCGAATACGATTGGGCGGGAAGAGGATAACACTATTGTAGTTGACCATACCTATCTTTCCCGTTACCACGCTCAGATTTTGCTCTCCCCTGACGCTGTGATACTGCGGGATCTCAATAGCCTCAATGGTACGTTTGTGAATGAGTTTAAAGTTGAACAATGTCAACTTAAGGATGGAGATTTTATTCGTTTAGGGGATGTATCGTTTAAGTTTGTACAGCAAATCCCTAGGGTTGAGAACACTGTATCATCAGACAGTGATACTGAAATATCAATTGTCAAGCAAGTCTCTCCGGAAAAAACTAGAATTGCCATCACTGATTTATTGCAATCTGATAAGTCAGAAAACTCTATTATTAAACTGAAGCAGCAGGATGCTCATCAACGAACGGTTGATAAATTGCAAATTTTGCTGGAAGTCAGTAAACAATTATCCTCTCCCGAAGATCCCGATCAATTGCTGCAAAAAATCGTCGATTTGCTATTTGAAATTATGCATATCGATCGCGTCACTATTTTGATGGTTAATCAAATCAGTGGTGTTCTGGAACAAAAAGCTGTAAACTGGCGCTCTGGCATCCCGACTGACGAGAATTTTTACAGTAGTAAAATTACTAATTTTGTCCGTCATCAGGGGGATGCAATTCTCACGGGTGATGCTCGCAAAGATGGCTTATTTAACGATTCAATCTCTATTGTCGAACAAGGGATTCATGCCGCAATGTGTGTTCCTCTGAAGCCCGCAGATGAGGTGATTGGGGTATTGTATGTGGATAATTTATCAATGACTGATATCTATTCCGATGAAGATTTAGAGTTTTTAACGTGTCTAGCCAACCAAGCCGCGATCGCGATTGAAAATTCCCGCCTGTATAAAAAGATGCAGGAACAGGAAGTAATGAGGGCAAAGTTGGAACGATTCTTTCCTCAATCTGTGAGTCGCAAGTTACGGGAAGAAGGTAATTTAGCCACGGTGGAGACAGAAGTGACGGCTTTGTTTGCCGATATTAGCAACTATACGCAAATGTCGGCGGAAATGGAACCGCGTCAGATTGTTGAAATGCTGAATGAGTATTTCCAAGTCATTGTAGAAGAGATTGTTTTTCCTTACGAAGGAACGTTAGAAAAGTACATCGGTGATGGAATTCTAGCAATTTGGGGCGCACCGTATCGCCAACCCAATGATGTGGATTTAGCGGTACAAGCAGCGATTGAAATGCAATGGGCAGTTTCTCGCTTAAATCAGAAATGGATTCGCGAAAACCGACAACCGATTCAAATTCACATTGGTTTGAATACAGGCACAGTCGCGGCTGGAAATATTGGTTCTAAAAATATGATTCAATATGCCACAATTGGTGATACAACGAATGTGAGCAGTCGAATTTGTGACGTGGCTCAAGCTGGGCAAATTTTAATCGCTCAAAGTACATTTGATAAGCTGGGTGATCCGAGTATTCCCCTCGAAAAAATACCACCTGTTTGGGTGAAGGGTAAGACTTCGCCTTTACATCTCTATCGGGTTTTGTGGCAGCACTATAACGCGACGGACGTATTGTGCGAGAAT
>CAKZMA010000796.1 GCA_937127375.1 uncultured Coleofasciculus sp.
CTCCCTCATCTTCCCCATCTCCCTCATTGCCTAAAACAATTCTGGACGTACTTCAACAGATGGATTATTATCCGTCACCACACAATTGGGAGCCGCTACTGTGCCATCAGGAAGCGTGGTTCGACATAACTGCGCTCCCTGCAAATTGACACCTGTTGCTCCCCGAAGATCCGTTTCAATGAGTTTTGCGCCTGTCAAGTTCGCGCCGCTTAAATCAGCTTCACTGAGATTTGCCCCATTGAAATTGACATTGGTTAAGTCCGCTAATGTCAAATTGGCTCGAACAAGATTTGTATTGCTTAAATCAGCACCTGTCATTCTCGCCGAGCTAAAATTTCCCAAACTCAGAGTTGATCCACTCAAATTTGCCCCGTATAAAATGACATAAGAGGCAAACGTACCATCTAAGCTAGCACCAACGATTTGAGCGCCACTCAAATTGGTATCGTACAACCGAGCGCCGCGAAAATTAGCATTAGCTAAAATGGCACGAGTCAAGTTAGCATAATCGAGCTTGGCATTGCTCAGATTGGCTCCTGTGAGATTGGCGGGGATTTCTGTGACAATTGCCCGATTCACCGATGTTTTAGGACTAAAGTTGGCAGCGCTGAGATCAACGCCTCCTAAATTAGCTCCTCTGAGATCAGCCGATCGCAAATCACAACCGACTAAACTTGGTCGATTTTGCCTCGGCAAAACATACGCTTGTTCGAGACGCCTGTCGTATTCAGTTCTTTCACTCAAATTGGCACCGGGAGCTTGTCTAGCTCGCTGACATTGTTGTTGAAAGTCTTGCTCAAAGTCCTCTCGAAACTGGGCGTTAGCTGGTAGTGTCGAAACACCCAAACCCAGGGCTAGGTAAAATCCTAGGATTTGGATTATTGACCGAAACAGGGGATGTTTATTCACGACTCTTCAGTCACTACTAACGTTTAATTTTAGTGAATCATAATACGACTCAGATTATCATAGTATGTAGCTCTCTAGGGGCGAGTTTTACTATCAAATGATAGATGATATTGAGTCTTTGTTATTTTAAAGTAGAAGTGATAACCACCACAAGGTATAAAAAATAACTGCAATATGACAGCACAGCGGAAAAATAGTTCATTTACAGACTACATCAGTGACGCGATCGCAACAACCACTCAAGTCGCCACGTTTGCCACTCAGTTGGCGACTAAAGCCACGCAATCGGCGGCTGATACCATTACCAGCACAAGCAAAGCTGTAGGAGAAGCTGTTCGCCCTGCGGCTGTGCGATTCGTAGAACCAGGAACGGAAACGGTGGGCAAAATCTTGACACCCATTGCAGAACACCCACTGACTAAGTATGCTGCCAAAGTACCAGGGATTAACTTGCTCTTTGCTGCATTGGGTCAAGTGGATTTGGAGCAAGCTCAAAAAGACGTAGACAAGCTGCGACAGGAGTACCCGTTTGACACATCCGAACAGCTTGCTCACCGGATTATGGTGGATACAGCAATCCAAGGAGGTAGGTTGGGATTAATCACCAACTTTATCCCCCCTTTAGCGCTGGCTTTATTTGGGATTGAGCTAGCGGCGGTTACAGCACTCCAAGCACAGATGGTTTATCGCATTGCGGCGGCTTATGGATTTTCGCTAAAAGAGCCAACGCGACGCGGTGAAGTTCTGGCAATTTTTGGCTTATCTGTAGGGGGTTCCGGAGTTCTGAAAGGGGGTTTGAGTTTTGTCGAAATTCTTCCAGTCATTGGTGCAGCGGTGGGAGCTTCTAGTAATGCAGCTCTCATTTATTCCCTCGGATTCGTTGCCAGTCAGTTTTATGAAGAAAAAAGAAGCACCTTAACTCGATATCATGAATAGCAACATTCCGCCAACGCTGCCCCTACAATTGACGTATTCCTTTTTTTATTAGACCGATGCTTTAGTGATCGCTATCACTAAAAAGTCCGCTTTTACCACACAGTAGCGGAAATTTAGATCACAACAATTGCCCCTAGAAATTTCTACCCTAGAAGTGAAGCCCACATTTCGATTTAAGTACGTGCTGTCAATCAGAATGTGGGCGGCTGTCAGGGTTTCAGGGGTGCATCTGCTCTTTCATATTCATTTAGGGTCTTTTGTCAGGCAGGGTGCATCTGCTTTCTCTAGTTTCCATCAATCATCAGCAAAATGGGTAGAGTTACGATGAAATCTAACCCGCTGAATATGAAAATTTAGTAAAGTTTTATATTTTCCTACCTGCTCGCCAAAGCCAGTCCGTCTACGGGAACTTTAGTATATTAAACTATACAGACGATCTCACTGAGGCAATTGGTGTTTTGAGAACCCTTTACTTTTTAGTCCCTGGAACTTATGGCAAGTTTGCTTGCGGCGGTCTTTGGGCGGAGTTGAAAACCCTGAGTCTGGCAAAGCAGGTTTGCTCTGCGGAGGTGGTCACCTATCGTCAACGGGAAAAGAATACGCTGTTCCTGGATGATTTGCTCAAAAAAAAGGATTTAAATAATGTTATTTTTGTGGTCAGTTGGGGATTTGATAGTCCCAAACTTGTAGCAAAGTTAAAGTTACATCCAGTTATTTACCATGCCCATAGTGCTGGGTATCGATTTCAACTTCCGGCGCGTATTCCTATTATTACCGTTAGTCGCAATACTATGGGATATTGGGGACAGCGATCGCCTAATTCTTTAATTTATTATTTACCTAATCATATTTCGGAAGAATTCCAGAACTTCAATCGAGAACGGGATATTGATGTGTTAGTTCAGGCGCGGAAATCATCTGAGTATTTACTCCAGGACTTGATACCAGAGTTACAGAAGCATTGTCGCGTTAAAGTTATTGATTCCTACGTCGAGGATTTAGTGGGACTCTTCAATCGGGCTAAAGTTTATTTGTATGATTCGGCTGAGTATTGGGCGCAACAGGGGGTAAGTGAAGGCTTTGGGCTGCAACCCATGGAAGCCCTTGCTTGTGGCTGTAAGGTTTTTTCGAGTGTGAACGGGGGATTATCGGATTATTTAGATCCGGGGTTTAATTGCTATAAAATTGCAGTATATTCTCAAGAGTATGATATTAAACGCATTCTCAGAGTTATAGAAAATCCGTCACTCAAGCCTTTAGATGAACATTTTTTGGCGGAATATCGGTATAAAAATATTATCCATCGCCTGAAGATAATTTTAGCGGATGTCAACGACTTTTTTGATTTAAGCCAAAATAAACCGGGTAGTATTCCCCGTTTAACAAAGATACGGTTAGCTAAATTAAGGCTCCAGAGTTTTTGGAATAAGCTGCGACAAAAATATATCCTTAAAAAATAATTTTTTTTCAACCGATGGCAGCCAATAAGTAGG
>CAKZMA010000797.1 GCA_937127375.1 uncultured Coleofasciculus sp.
CTGACAGCATTTTTTATCGCTTGTTCAAAGGGTTTCCCAGTATCTTCTTTGAACTGATTAGGAACGCTATATCTGCTGTAACCCCCGAAAAAACCGCGACACTGAGGTTGTAAAAAATTGTAAATTTAGAGAATTATTTTCGTAGACTCGGTTAAGATTGAGTTGGATAGCATAATAGCATAAGTGAGTGGTTAGAGGAATATAGAAAACGTGAAAATTGAAGAAAGATCATTTCAAGATATAGTTTCAAATCAAGATATAGTTTCAAAGTCCATAAGTGCAACTCCCCAAACTAGATCTAAACTGTGGGCAGGAATATTGAGATATGCAAAAGTAAAGACAATGGTAGAAGTTGGTGTATGGAAAGGAGATTTTGCGAAAAACATCCTGGAACAATGTGAATTTATTGACCGATACTACATGATTGATCCTTGGGCAAATCTACCCGATTGGAATAAGCCAGCTAACGCAGTTCAAGAAGTGTTTGAAAATATCTATGAGGAAGCGATGAGCAAAACAGCGTTCGCTTCCTCAAAAACAGTTATTCTGAGAGGTAGAACGAAAGAAGTTATTGATAGCATTCCAGAGAACTCGCTTGATTTTGCATACATAGACGGCGATCACACGTTGCGAGGCATAACCATTGATTTGATTAAGCTGTTGCCTAAAATAAAGGAAAGCGGACTTATTGGCGGTGATGACTTCATAAAAAACCCATGGTATCACGGTATTCACTTCGAGCCTACTCTTATATGTCCGTTTAGCATCTATTTCGCAGAAGCAATGGATCTACCAATTCTTGCTTTGCCCTTTAATCAGTTCTTAATCCAAAAAAGAGTTGATGCTTCTTTTTCATTTATCGACATAACAGGTAATTATAGCAATATCTCTCTCAAGGAATTTCATCCCTGGTCTGGGAAATACGACATCAAAAAGAAGGTAAAGTTAGCATTAGCAAATATTGGTCTTATCAAATAAGTGTGAATAGGAAAAAGAGACAAACAAGAAAACAAATAAGAAAAGCCATAAAAAAACAACTGCAATACATAAAGAGAAACTTGGGAAGTATAGACGCGCTAGTCAAGGCAGGGTCTAGCTTTGAGGCGTTGAGTCGTACTGAATATAAGAACCTGTTGGTGGTTAGCGAAATCTACCGCCAGCTTGCGTTGGATGCACAATAATGAAGTTCATAGAATTGAGCATAGAATAGTAAATCTGAGTCAACCCCATATTCGTCCAATATAGTTAGAGGCAAAGCAGGAGTTCCCGTAGAATTTGGAGCGAAAATATCGGCAAGTGTAAGAGATGGATACGTGTTTTTAGACCGTATCAGTTGGGAGAACTTTAATGAATCTGCCGATTTAAGTTTATCCGACTTATTCAGCAGACCCTAATTAACCAATCCCCAGAACAAGCTGAGATATATGAATTCACATCCCGTGAAATTAAGGAACTGTCATTTCGACTCGATGGGTTGTTTGTGCCGAAGAATGAACAATCGAACGAACCCTTTTATGTGGTCGAGGTTCAGTTTCAACCCGATGAGAATTTATATTATCGTGTATTTACGGAACTGTTCATTTTTCTGAAACAATACAAACCGACCCATCAATGGCGGGTTGTGGTCATTTATCCCAGTCGTCGGATTGAAAGGGAACAACCCTTACACTTTAGGGAACTTTTCAGCCGGGTTACTCGAATATACTTAAATGAGTTAGGAGAGGAGGCATCGGATTCTTTGGGGGTTAATGTTGTTAAGCTAGTGATTGAAAGGGAAAAGACAGCCCCGAAGCAAGCAAAGCGCTTGATCGAACAAGCCCAAGCCCAGATAACCGATGAGACGACTAAACAGAATCTGATTGATTTAATCGAGACAATCATCGTTTACAAATTACCGCAAAAAAGCCGAGAGGAGATACAAGCTATGTTCGGGTTAAGTGAACTCAAACAAACCAAAGTTTATCAGGAAGCTCAAGAAGAAGGTGAGAAAAAAGCCAAGTTAAAAGCCATACCTCGCCTAATGCAGTTAGGGTTGAGTGGGGAGATGATTGCTGAAGGATTAGATTTGCCTGGGCAAGTGGTTCAACAAGCCGCACGGTTATTTGGCCAACAAAATGTTATGGCTTTTATTGAACTGTTACAGCATCAACGATCGCTTTTTTCGCCTCAAGACTTGGCTGATTTGGCTGAGTTAATTGAACCGTTACCCGATAAGATAGAAGATCTATCTGAGGCGATCGCACAATGGTGTAAGCAGGATGGACATTCCCCACAGCGTCAGGCTTGGCGTGATCTTGTCTCCGGGAAGGTGAATGCGATGGTGGAGGAATTATTGGCGACGAATCTTGCATCCCTGGAAACCTTGGAACCTTCGGTTAATAAAGCAAACCTACAACAGGCGATTGAGTAGGGTGGGCATTGCCGTGTCCTATTCTCTCAAACTCTGTACCGTAATCCGTGTACCTGCGATGCAAAGCTGGAAACGTTAAGGGATGAGGATGAACCGTTCAACCAAATAACGCTGAAACTCCACCCCTTGACGCTCGACAATCTCCG
>CAKZMA010000798.1 GCA_937127375.1 uncultured Coleofasciculus sp.
CAAAGGCTCATGATTAGGGTTTTGGTTCCGGCTATGGCAAAGGCGCGACGCAAGCCAAACACTCCCTCACCGAGTTTGACATCCCCGATTCCAGTTTGGCAGGCGGAGAGGATAGCGAGTTCGGTTTCCCAGAGATCAAGGGCGGCGATGTCTTGGGCGAATATCATCCCTTTTTCGGCGGTGGCGGGTAAGGGTTTGCCCTCTAGCCAACGGTTCGCGCCTGCAAAGGCGAGGGCGGAACGTAACATTGGGTCTTCGGGATGGGAGGTTGAGGGGGTTTGGGGGGATTTAGAGAAATAGCCGTGGGTGGCGATTAATAGGAGTTCTGGGGATTGGCAATGGGTGAGGTGAGAGGCGAGGGCGTCTTTGCCAAAGTAGGGGGAGATGTTGAAGCGTTTGGCGATGCTTTCTCCTAGGTGGCGGGTGCCTTCGGCGCGTTGGAATGAGAAATTGGTTAGGGTGGCGATTGACCTCTCCCCCAGCCCCTCTCCTGCAAGGAGAGGGGAGCAAGATTCTTTCTTTTCTTTAGAGTGATGCAGGGAGTCCGGTTCCCCTTCTCCCTCGATGGGAGAAGGGGTTAGGGGATGAGGGTGAATCAACGTTAATAGGTACAGATAAAATTAAAAACAACAATCCGATCTGGTTAATGGTGGCGTAACCATTTTAGCTATCGTAGCGTTAACCTATTTCACGAAAACGTTAATTGAATCAATCGCCAAACTCTTGGCACTGAAGCATCCGCGACAATAATCATTTTAACTTTTAATCTTAATTCCCATGAGGCGTAGAGACGTTGCATGCAACGTCTCTACATCTTCGCTTTAAAACAGCGTCAGAATGTAAAGCAGGGTAAACAGAATAATCCAGATAATATCGACAAAATGCCAATAAATTTCTGCCATTTCAATGCCAACGTGCTTGGTTTCACCGTAATGTCCAGGGCGACGCGATCGCCACAAGACGCCGAGAATCAGTAAAACCCCAATGGTAACGTGCAATCCATGGAATCCGGTCATCAAATAAAAGCAGTTAGAAAACACATTAGTAGTCAGACCATACCCCAATGTGAGATATTCATACACCTGACCGCCCAAGAAAATGACACCCATAACAGCGGTAATGATATACCACAACCGCATACCCGAGAGATTATTCTTTTTAATCGCCACATCTCCCTTATGGATGACAAAACTACTCGACACCAGAATAATCGTGTTAATTGTTGGCAGTAAAAGTTCCACCTCTGTGCCTTCGGGGGGCCAGGTTGCGGATACGCCTCGATAAATTAAATACGAGGCAAACATTCCACCAAACATCAGGGATTCAGAGGCGAGGAAGACGATTAGCCCCAAAACCCGATAATCGGGATGTTCCTCATGTGCCGCCACAGTTACCTCAGCCGAGGGTTCTGGGGTGGAGGAGACTTGATATTCGTCAATGGTTGAACCTTGCATACTATTTTCCTAACTATCGCCATCTACATGTAGAGACGTAGCATGCTACGTCTCTACAGTCATAAATTAACCTTACTTCGCTTCTACAACCGGTTCCCCCGATGTTGGCGCACTGGGATTAAGTCCTTTACCATTGCGACCATTCATGCCATAAGCATAAGGACCATGGGTTAATACAGGTAGGACTTCCCAATTTTCGATCTCCGGTGGCGAACTGGTTGTCCATTCCAGGCTCAAGGCATCCCAGGGATTATCACCCACCTTTGGTCCATACATCCAACTCCAGATCAGATTAATCATGAAGGGAACCACCGAGAACCCTAACAGAATTGCACCGAAGGTACAAAGCTGATTAATTGCCGTGAATTGGGGGTCATACATCGCTACCCGTCGGGGCATTCCTTGCAAACCCAATTCATGCATAGGGAGGAAGGTGAGATTCGCACCAATAAAGGTGAGAACAAAGTGAACTCGCCCCCAGGTTTCGTTGTACATGCGACCCGTAATTTTGGGGAACCAGTGGTACATTCCAGAATAAAGACCAAACACTGAACCGCCAAAGAGAACATAGTGGAAGTGAGCCACAATGTAGTAGGTATCGTGGACATGAATGTCAAAGGGTGCGGTTCCCAGGGTTACGCCACTGAGTCCACCCAAGACAAACATGCCTAACAAACCGATCGCAAACAGCATTGCCGAGGTGTAGCGGATTTTCCCTTGCCAGAGTGTCGCCACCCAGCTAAAGATTTTCACTCCCGTCGGTACTGCCACAATCAGCGTGGAGATGGTGAAGAACATCCGCATCCAAGGGGGGGTGCCACTGGTAAACATGTGGTGTACCCAGACGAATAGACCGACGATACAGATGGCTAGGGATGAATACGCGATCGCTTTATAGCCAAAGATCGGCTTACGGGCGTGAACGGGTATCACTTCTGACATAATCCCGAAAATCGGCAGAATCATCAGATACACCGCCGGGTGGGAATAGAACCAGAACAGGTGTTGGTACACCACCACATTCCCCCCAGCATCGGGGCGGAAGAAGCTGGTGCCAAAGTTGATATCAAATAACAGCAGGGTTAATCCCGCCGCTAACACTGGCGTGGAAAACAGGGCTAATATCGATGTGGCTAAAATCGCCCAACAGAACAACGGCATCTGATCCCAGCGCATACTGGGAACGCGCATTTTGAAGAGGGTGATGATAAAGTTCACCGAACCCAAAATTGAGGAAGTTCCCACCAAGATAATGCTGAGAATCCACATCGATTGAGCGGTATTGGCGGTAATCAGGCTCAAAGGAGGGTAGGATGTCCACCCCGATTGAGCGCCGCCGAAAAAGAAACTGCCTAACAGCAGCGCTCCCGCTGGGGGAACCAGCCAAAACGCGATCGCATTCAGTTTCGGGAATGCCATATCTCTGGCACCAATCATCAACGGGATCAGGTAGTTGCCAAACCCGCCAATAGCAGCCGGAACGACCCAGAAAAAGATCATGATCGTGCCGTGATTGGTCAGAAAAGCGTTATAAAGATTGGGATCAAGTAAATCTGAATCCGGGGTATACAGTTCAGCTCGCATGGCGACTGCCATTAATCCCCCGATCAAATAAAACACGAAGGAGGTAACTAGGTATTGAATCCCAATCACCTTATGGTCAACGTTGAACGTGAAATAGTCATACCACTTCCATGCCGTGGGATGGGAACTGTGGGAAGTGGCTTGAGATTGAGGTGCAGTTTCGGTTTGGGTCATCAGAATTTCTTGGGACAACTAAAGCAGCCTGTCCAGATGGACAACTGGAGTGTGATGGGCTTCTGTTTAGGATTCATGCATTGAGTGTAACTGGGTTAACGTTTTTTCATCAACGCCCAACTTAGTCGTGTAGGGTTCCAGAAACTCGGACTCGGATAAATCCGCCGGGTTCACCGCCACGGTTTGATTCGGGTTTTGCTGCTGGGCAACCTGATTTTCCTTGAACCAAGCGTCATACTCCTCTTGGGTATGCACAATAAGCTGTGTCCGCATCGCACCGTGGTACCCCCCACAGAGTTCAGCGCAAACCACGGGATAGGTTCCAGGTTTTGTGGCAACAAACCGCAGTTCCGTTTCTTGACCAGGAATCGCATCTTGTTTGAGGCGGAACTGAGGCACCCAGAAGGAGTGAATCACATCTTGGGCGGAGATATTCAGTTGCACGTCTTTGCCAATGGGAACGTGTAATTCACCAGCAACAATGCCACTATCGGCATAGTTAAAGATCCAAGCAAACTGTAAACCCGTGACATTCACCACCAAGTCAGCCATCTGTCCTTCCCGTTGGGGAGCCGCGCCAAAGCCGTATTTAGCGCCCTTGGGTGCTGCTTCATCGGACTCCATCCCCTCTGCATCAGCCACTAAGGGGGCTGCCATGGCACTTCCGGGCATACTTGCAATATGAGCGGGGTTATCAGCTTTAGCAACTAAGTGATGCGCGGGTTCAAAACCGCCCATATCTCGATAGACTTCGACGCTGTAGATCCCCAGTCCAATCACGATAATGGCAGGAATGGCTGTCCAAAAAGCTTCTAAGGGCAAATTACCGATGATGGGTTCAGCATCCGTGTCATCCCCCTCGCGTCGCCGAAATCGAATCATGGCAATCACAATCGCCCCTTCGACGACTAAAAACAGGGCGGTGCCAATCGTCATCATCACGTCAAAAAAGTCATCGACTAACGGCGCTTGTTCTGACGCCTGTTCGGGCATCAAGCCGTGGTTTTGACCAACCCACAAACTGACCAGGGTGATAACGACACCGGCGGTCAGTGTGATAATCGTAGTTGGTACTTTTTCGTTTTCCATAGCTTATCTCCTCGGCAGCAGCAGATCTCCACCCAGGTTGGGTGAAGTCGCTGTCTGATTCTATCTTGACTATCATCGATCCTAATTCACATTTCTTTATAGCGCTTGTTTGGAGAAGGGATTCCGGTGCGGGGGGGCAGGGGGACTCCGGGTGCAGAGTCCAAATTAGATGTAGGGGCGGGTTTAGGGAATCAATT
>CAKZMA010000799.1 GCA_937127375.1 uncultured Coleofasciculus sp.
GGCTATTTGTAGCGATAATTGGCTATTTGTAGCGATAATTGGCTATTTGTAGCGATAATTGGCTATTTGTAGCGAGCAAGATGCTCGCACTACAATGACTCGCACTACAATGAATTGCCATTATTCCATTAAAATTTAAAGCACCTGAGCGCTTAACGACACCCTAGGAGACAATTAGCACAACTCTTTGGTGACGCGGCAAATTACATAACTCTTGGCAAACCGGATGTTCACTATTGATATTGAGTGTAAAATATTTGACAATTATTATCAAGGCACTTCAGTTGGTGTCGGTATATTTTGGACAAATATTCAACGGTTTAGAAAGCCTATTTATTTGGAGAATTTAAGAAAAAAAGCCTCACATTGTTCCTTCTAAGTGTTAAGGAACCACTGGATATAAAAATTGATGATATCCGAGTTCGGAGTCTCACTTTCTCTCTAGATGAGAATCTAAATCAAGCAGGTCAAGCCTTTCTGTATGATTTAATGGACTAAAGCCCTGACTACGATAATGGCGAAATTCTGGTAGTGCGAGCATCTTGCTCGCTACCCAGGAGCATCTTGCTCGCTACCCAGGAGCATCTTGCTCGCTACTGGATTGACACAGCTAAAATTATGGATTAGATTTGTCGATTTTCTGGGCGCACGCCATGCGCCCCTAAGGTTTCGGGGCTAAGCGGTTTGGATGGGACACTACCGGATTGTGTGGATTAGTGCTGAGGCAAAACTGAGATGATGTTGCCATCTATATTTAACACCTGTAGTCCGAGAGGGGAAATACAAGCCGGGGAGCTTTCGGTAGACTTGTTTGCGGCAAAAGTCCGTCCTGTGGTGGAAGGGAATGCTCCTTTAGTTTATCAAGATGCCAATGTCTTCTTTGCTAATACTTTCCCTACTGATGGGATTAAAACCCTGATTCGGGAAGTATTTGGGCGCTTAAGTGGTGCAGCCACGGGTTCTCCGGTGATTCGCTTGGAGACAAGCTTTGGTGGTGGTAAAACTCACGATGAGATTGCGATTTGGCATATCTGTAAGCAAGGGCGGCGGATTGACGGATTAGACCGTTTTGCTGACTTGACAGTAATCCCAGACTATGCAGTGCAGGTGGCGGCGATTGATGGTAGAGACTTAGACCCGGAAAATGGGGTACATCATGGGAGTACGGGGATTACCACGTTTACCCTTTGGGGAGAAATTGCCTATCAGATTGGCGGAATTGCAGGCTATCAGCTTTTGCGCGGTTCCGATACCAGTGGGATTAGTCCGGGGACATCGGTACTGGAACGGTTGACGGATGGGAAACCCACTGTGATTATTTTGGATGAAATTGCCCGGTATCTGAGAGCGGCGGAGGGGAAAGTCGTGGGACAAAGTACCCTGTCTAAGCAGGTGGTGGCGTTTCTGTTCTCGTTAATGGATTTGGCGGCGTCGGTTAATCATTTAATTCTGGTCTATTCTCTAGCGTCGGCGTCGGATACGTTTAGTGAAGAGACTACAGAACTTAACGAAGTGATTCGCGCCTCGGCAAGGCAAGAGCGGGTGTTGAGTCCGAGTACGGATATTGAGATTTATAATATCGTTAAGCAGCGGTTATTTGAAAGCGTGAGTGCTAAAGCCGCAGAGGATGCGGCGTCGGAGTATTTAAGTGCCTATCGTGCTAGTCGGATTAATTTGCCCGATGGCTGCCAAGATGCTCCCTATGCTAACGCGATCGCATCCAGTTATCCGTTTCATCCAGAATTATTTAACTTACTCACTAAGAAGATTGCTTCAATCCCCGAATTTCAACGCACTCGGGGCGCATTGCGGTTATTTGCTATGGTGGTGCGTCATCTGTGGCAAAATCCTACGGAATGGATACCGATGATTCATACTCACCATATCCCAGTGGGGGTGGAGGCGAAGGTGACGGATGAGTTAACTTCTCGGTTACAGCGTCCCCTGATGCGGAATCCAATTCAGGCGGATATTTATAATGCTTCTGGGAGAGAAGCTTATGCTCAAGTCCAGGATCAACAGTGGGTGGTTGCAGGGAAACCCCCGTTTTCTACTTGGGTGGCGCGGACTATATTTTTACATTCTCTCACCCAAGGGATTTCATCGGGGATTCGACGGGCGGAGTTAAATTTATCCTTGCTGACGCCGGGGTTGGAGATTGGGTTTGTAGACCAGGTGTTGGATAAACTCACCACTGTGGCGTGGTATTTGGATAATGACCCGATTACGTCCATTGCTCGGTTTAAAGAAGAACCCTCAATTAATAAGATTATCACCGAAGAAAAAGAACAGGTGGGCAAGATTCAGGCAAAAGACGACTTGCGATCGCGCCGAGATAGCATTTTTGCCTCAAAAGCCTTTAAGCTAGTTATACCGGACTCCCCTGCCGATGTGGATGATGTCCCTGACCCGATTGCTCTGTGTGTGATAGATTTCGATAATGTGACGGTATCCTCATCCCAAGACCCTGCACCCTATCTGATTGAACAGATTTTTGACAATACGGGAGAGTCGGGCAAATTCCGCACCTATCGCAATCGCCTCCTATTTTTAGTCGCCAACAAACACGAACTCGAACGTACTGTTGACCTCGCTAGGGAACATAAGGGGATTAAGAATATTCTGGCAAGTCCTAATCGGTTGGAAGATATCTCCGAAAGTCAGCAGAAACAACTGCGCCAGAAAGATGGGGAGATTGACTTGAGGCTACGAGTCGCGATAACCAATACTTACCGCCATCTATTTTATCCGGCGAATGACCCAGTAAAAGCGCCCAAGGGGTTGATGCATTACACCTTACCTGCCCAAGATTCCAGTATGGTAAAAGGAAAGAGTAACCAGCAGGATGTCATCCTTAAAGCACTCCGGGACTGCGGTAAAGTAAGGGCAGAAGCAGAAGACCAAGCGAAACCCTTTGCCCCTGCTTATATTTTGCAGAAAGTCTGGCTTTCTGGCATCGACCATTGGACAACGAAAAGCCTACGGGAGGAGTTTGCTAAGAATCTGGCGCTAAATATGCCCATTGAAGCCGAAATTCCCAAGCTGCGGACTACGGTAAAACGGGGATTGGTTGAGGGACAGTGGGATATGAAGGTGGGAGAGCGGTTATTTATTAAAGCAGATGGGAGTTTGACTCCACCCGAACCGATTGAATTCTCGGAACGGATGGTACTCTATCGCCGAGGGATTTTACAACCCCCCAAACCCAAGGAAATTGAACTCAGTGCCCAGGTAATGGCAAGTACGGAAGCGACGAAACCCGTGCGGGTACGGTGGAAGGCGAGGGGGGCGTTAACGGTGTCTCTGTATCAAGATGAAAGGCTGATACGGGAAGACTTTCGTCCCTCAGATGAGTATGAGGGGCGTATTTCTCAGACGACGGGGTTTAAGATAGTCGCAGATTATGGTAAGGGAGAGGTTGAGCAGCGACAGACGCAAGTAATGTTAACCGGGGAGTTTACCTATGGTACAGGGGGTTCGAGGCGGAGTTCCACGGTTAGCGAACCGAAGGGCATATTTCAGGTTAAACCCGAACAGATTGACCTAGAGGGTACACCCAATAGCGTCTTTACCGCATTGAGCGATCGCTGTAGTGATGATAAGGTACAGGGGATTCAATGGCTGGAATTGTCGGTTGACCAGGTGATGGATTACCGTAAGTTGGGAACCGCGCTACCTTTGCTGAGTCGGTTTCCGTTACAAATTGACCAGAATGTGACGATTCAGACGGGAGACTTTGTTCGGTTTGAGTACCAAGGTGCGGTGCGGGGGTTCCAGAGTTTCTTCTCGACGCTTAATACGTTACTAAATACGGCGAATGTGCAGGCGGATGTGCATCTGAAGCTGATGGTTGAGTTTGATAACGTGGTGACGCCAGGGGGGTCAGAACTCAATACAATCAAACAGGCGCTTTTACGCAATCCGGTTGAGCGTTTGTATTTGAGAGTAAAGGTAACGTATTGATGCAAGAATTTCAACTGCGGGTGGTTCCCACGGATAATAATAATTTTGCTTTGGAGTTGTATCAATGTGCTTATAAAAAAGCCGGAGAAAAGAAGCGACCAGCGGCGAAACGAGTTGGGCGATTGAAAGGAAGGGCGTTAGTGCAGGCAAGAACGGTGATTTATCAGGTGTTGAAGGCGAATAACTATGACCCTAAAACCCTATCCCACAAGCGGCAATCTCCCTATATTTTAAGTGAGGAATCGGGGGTAAATTTAGCCCTGTTATTTCAGGCGCTGCAACCGCTATCGAAACCGGAACGGATTGCGAATATTACAGCGGGAATTACGGCGATGAGTGATGAGGAGGCACATTATTGGTTTGCCAAGATTAATAATGGGAAGCGCAGTCCGGCGTTAAAGGCAATGCGGGTGTTATTGGGGGATTAGAAGTGTGAGCATCCTGCTCACGTATATGCACAAGAGTCAATCTCCAAATGCCAATCTCCAAATGCCAATTCCCAAATATCAATCTCCAAATGCCAATTCCCAAATA
>CAKZMA010000800.1 GCA_937127375.1 uncultured Coleofasciculus sp.
TTCTGCGATCGCGACGTTCATTCCCTGTTCTAGGAAGGCTTTCGCGATCGCCTTACCAATCCCTTGTCCGCCTCCGGTAACAATGGCGACTTTCCTGTGCCAGCTCATCGGTTATTATCCCCTAATCGTTAGGATTGAGCCGCCCGTTGTTGTTTAAGATAGGCAAACACTGACTTATCGCCAATGTCAGGGGGAATCGGCTGGATTGCTTTACGCACCGCAAAGACTAAAAATAGAACTGTCCACAGTCCTAAAAGCACCTGTTCCGCCGTGGCGGGTAACATATTAACTAAATGTCCCAGTAATAAGACGGGTACTAGGGGAGTCAGAAGTTTAGTTTCAAAGCGGTTAAAACAAAAGGCTTCTTTAAAGTAAATCCCGGTTAACGCCACAAACACAAAGCCAATCCCGAACAGGGTAACGGGTTGGTTATACACGAAAAGGGCGAGGGGTTCGCTAGTCTGGATGGCGAACACACCAGCCGCAATCGTGCCAATTCCCCAAAACAGTTGTAGGAGGCGGTGTAGGGGGGCTAAATAGATATGAATTGTTGCCAGACTCACGCCTAGTGCTACACAGAACAAGCCATACAGGGGCGTGAGGGCGGTTAAAATGGTGGGATTATCCGGTTGCCACAAGACCAAACCACTACCGATCGCAAAACTCAATGCCGCAATTATCAGGCTAGTTCGGTATACAATAACCCCGACGCGATCGCTGTCGGTAATCGTAAATTCGCCAAATTGACCCTGGTACACCTCAGAGTCCCATTGTTGCTGTAATACCATGTTTATCTCATCTCCTCTCAATACCACGAGGTAACTGGGAAAGCCCTGACTGTAGAGACGTTGCATGCAACGTCTCTACAGTCTCCCAGCCAATGCCCTCTGTCTTTATATAATTTAGCCTTTCATTTCAGTGGTGACAGCCACGTCTACCCTATTTCCTAACTCTAACTGCAACTCAGATTGAGCGCTACCGCAATTCACCGCAATTTCAACCCAACCGTGACTCCCAATTAAGGCGATGAGTTCTCCTAAAGGGCGATCGCTATAGGTTTGATTCGTGGGGATCTGGTGTTGGTTGACGGTGACTGACCAAGTTTTTCCCGTCACGTCAGCGGCGGGAATGTTGGTGATTAGGTTACCGAAATGGTCAATATACTGGATAGAACCCGTGATCCCCGTCGCGGTTTTGGTCAATTCTGGAATCGGCAATTGTACCAGAGTGCTGGGTTCGATCACCGATCCCAACTCTGCTAAGGGAACACCACTGGCAAGATGTGCGCCGACGGGGGCAAATATATCTCGACCATGGAATGTTTGACTAGGGGTGGGGGTGCGCCAGAATTCTGGGTTAGTGAGTTCAACGGCAAAAACAATCGTACTTTGGGTTAAAATACCGCTAAACAATCCATTATCGGGTCCAACCAAGAAACCGTCATCCGCTTGTAGCGCGATCGCACGGCGCTGACTACCGACACCCGGATCAACTACAGCGATATGGATGGTGCGATCGGGAAAATAGGGATAGGCGTTCATCAGGTTAAATCGGGCGGCGGCGATGTTTTGCCGAGGAATCTCGTGGGTAAGATCGATGATCGTCAGGGCTGGGTTAATTTGGGCGATGACGCCTTTCATGACTCCCACGTAGACATCGTTAATTCCAAAGTCGCTTAATAGGGTGATGATTGGGGTTTGAGACATGATGAATCTAAATGAATGAAGTTAACTGGGCGGTTGAAACCACAGCTACACAAACGAAACCCGCCTGCGCGGGTTTACGCACCCTAGTTTTTCTCTCTTTCCTTTGATCAATAATCAGTTTCAGTACCACTTAAGGATCTCTCCATTTCAGATCATCGCCCTCAAGATGATAATCCTGTAAACCAAGACGCGCATCCTGCAACCAGTTTTTATTCTGCTTGCGATCGCCTTGAGTCATGATATTTCTATTTGCTGCTTGGGAAGAGGGTGTTAGGTTTCGCTTTCATCAACCCAACCTACAACCTTTCTGATTCAATGATATGGATAAAACTCCTATCTTGCAGCACTGGTAATAAATCCTCACTTACTACGAACGGTTTTGTTCGTGTAGCTGAGGTTTCTAACCGCCCAGCTAAATTGTTGTGGGGAATTTTTTAT
>CAKZMA010000801.1 GCA_937127375.1 uncultured Coleofasciculus sp.
ATTTATTTGCTAAGGTAGCAGGAACTGACTACTACACTGAATCATCTGTGGGAGAGTTTATGTTAGGCAGTAAGTTCAGTGCAATGGATCGAGCAACAGGATTTAGGAAAACTTAGAAAAAAGAGAAGTAGTTATAGTTATTTTTGAAAGTCAACTACTCCTCTTAGATTAGAATGAATGAAAGATTAGTTTTATCTTTTTTTACCATTTAGCGTTGCTTGCAGCACCACCACCAATAGCACCAACAGCACCAATAGCTGCCGGGGTTAGAAAAGCACAAAATCCCCCTGCAACAGTTTCCAACTCTTCTTCACTTAATTCTTCTGCTGCCTGCTTTTGTTGAAATTCGCTCTGGCGGTTCTGAATTTCTGCCCAGAGTTCATCTGGTGTAAATTCATAACCGTGTTTTGCGGCTAAATCGGTGGCAGCTTGTCGGTCGTTTTCTGACTCAAGGGCTTTTGCCAACTCTTCTTGGAGTTGCTGATCTTCAGTGACTTTCTGCAGAAACTTATTGACAGCTTCGATACTCATAATCAACAGTTTTTTAATTACAACAATAACACTCTAGACACTCTTCAAAAATATGACAACTCATAAAAACTAATTTATGTTCAGTAGTTCGATTAAGGCTTTGTTTGATTTGATGATCACTTAAAAAAACTTAGTTTTTTAGGTTGATTATAATGCAAAAATATAGATAGTCAGTTTTATTCATTTTAATTAAGGAGATAGCTTGTAAGGATGTGTTAACAGCAAATATTTGGGTTAACTTAGACAAACCTATACTTTTTTATAGTTATGTCTTTCTCCGAGTGTATTACCACAGCTCTCCCATCAATTGTTGCTAAAGCGAGTCCTCTATCAGAACGTTTCAACAATTCTTTGACTCCTAATGCCACGAACAACGATGACACTCAGATTGAAGCTCGCTTGCAGTTGTGGTGTCAGGTTGTGGCTAAAGGGAATTCAGCCAAGTTCCAAAGACGTTTAGCTTATGATGGATTGAACATTGACACACTTCACCCTCTCCTGGGTGATGCTTGCCAAAATGAGGATCAACCTCTACCCCTTTGGGCAACTACCTTAGGGCAAGTGATCCAGACTGCTCAAACCATTTCCCTCCCACAACTATTCTCCCCCCATCGATATCTAGATCCTGAAGATCCGGTTCCCTTTGAGACTATCTATATCCCCTGTCTGCAAGTCGCTCAGCAGAAGTTTCAGGTGCTGGCGAGTTCCCACTCTCAACTGCTGAATGAGACTGCCCAAATAACTCTGGAGCGCAGCCTCCTACAATACCTTGCCTCTATCAGTGCCTGGACTTTATTCCAAGACTTCTCTGAGTTTCGGTCATCAGGAAACTTACTGCGCGATTTCTTGCTGCTTCGCATCCAAGGTGGCGATTCCCAGGAAAAGTACCATGCCTTTATCCAGAAGTTGTTTCAAGATGGCTTACTCTCCTTGTTTCAGAACTATAGTGTTTTGGGAAGGCTCGTGGCTACAGCTATTGATTTCTGGGTAGAAGCCACTGCCGAATTCCTCAATCGGTTAGCGACAGACTGGTTAGAGATTCAACAATGCTTCTCGGAGGACACACCGTTAGAGCAGGTCATTGCTCTGAAACCAAACTTATCAGACTCGCACAATCGGGGACGCTCTGTAATCGCGCTCACGTTTAACACCGGGCTGCAACTGGTTTATAAGCCCAAGGATTTGGGATTGGATGTCGTTTTTTATCAGTTGCTAGACTGGTGTAACCAGCACGGAAACAGTTCTTCCTTATTTTCCCCCCGATTACCAGGAACTCAGGGGGATACTCCTTTAGCCTTTAAAATCCTGCAAGTCCTCAACCGTTCCACTCACGGCTGGGTAGAATATGTAGAATCACAGCCTTGTGAAGATGAGGCAGCAGTTCAACGCTTTTATCAGCGCTCAGGGATGCTGCTGTGCCTCGTCTATGCCCTCCAAGGAACAGATTGTCACTATGAAAACCTGATTGCTAGCGGTGAACATCCTGTGCTGGTGGATTTAGAAACCCTGTTGCATCATCGGCTTAAAACAGTAGGTTCGATTAAGTCTGATGCTCCTACGTTGGCATACCAGCAGTTAAGCGAATCAGTCTTACAAACCCACCTTTTACCCCAATGGGGCATTTTGCTCCATGATCCGTTAAGCATCGATCTCAGTGGTTTGGGAGGAGTTGAGGAGCAACAGCAGTCTGTCCCCAAGCTGGAAAACCTCAACATGGACGCAATGGCTCTAAGTTATAAAACAGTTAGCTTCAAGCAAGCCAACGCGCCCACTCTCAACGGGACTCCCCTATCCCCAGAGGATTATTTAGAAGACTTGGTGGCAGGTATGACGCAGATGTATCGCTTGCTCATGTCCCAGAAAGCAGAGCTATTCGCCCCCGACAGCCCCTTAATGTTCCTGGCTCACCAAAACGTCCGGTTTGTGTTTCGGGCTACTAATACCTACGCCGTTATTTTACAAAAATCTTTCCAGCCAAGTTTGTTGGGTACTGGTATAGATCGCAGTATTGGCTTAGATGTTTTGAGTCGAGGCTTTCTCACCATGGAGGAAAAGCCGATTTTCTGGCAAATGTTGGCGGCTGAAGTGCAAGCTATGGAACAGTTAGATATCCCTTTCTTTCCGGCTGACTCCTCCAGCCATAGCCTGAAGCTACCGACAGGTGTACTCATCCCAGAAGTGTTTGAAGAACCCAGTTTTGACCGTATGCTTCGGCGGTTGGCGACGTTAAGTGAAGCTGATTTGACTCAACAAATCGAGATTATTTGGGGTTCTTTCTACTCCCGGTTTATCCAGGAACCCAGTCCTGTCTCTGGAGAGGTTAGCCCGGTTCCTTGCTTGAGAGTAACAGAGGTTGTAACGTCAGAACAATTAGTGCAACAGGCAATTACCATTGCGGAAGACTTGCAGCAACGAGCCATCTGCGCCACTGATGGTAGCGTTACTTGGATTGGCATGGGATATCGGCATCGTAACCAGGGCTTCCAGCTTCAGGGTTTAGGATATAGTTTATACGATGGCAGTTGTGGCGTTGCTCTGTTCCTTGCTGCTTTGGCAAAGATTACAGGTGACTCGCAGTGGCATGAGTTAGCCTTGGGAACCTTACAGCCGCTTCGCCATGCTCTTGCGGATTCAGAACCTGACTCTGTAGCCCGATTAACCCGACAACTGGGGATTAGTGGCACGACTGGGCTAGGTTCTATCGTCTACGCCTTAACCAAAATCAGCCAACTGCTGCAAGAATCAGCATTGCTGGCAGATGCTCGGACAGCAGCTTCCTGGATTACTCCCGACAAGATTGCTGCTGACCAAACGTTTGATGTTATGGAGGGTGCAGCCGGAGTAATTCTCAGTCTTCTAAGCTTACACGAGGTTGAGACAGGGAACCAGGGGCAACAACCGACTCCCTTGGAATTCGCGATCGCCTGGGGTGAGCATCTTCTGGAACATCAAACTAGCATTGATCATCGCCCTAAAACCTGGAAAACTGGGAATGGCAAACAACTGACTGGCTTTTCCCAAGGTGCTGCTGGCATCGCCTATGCCCTTTTGCGGTTATTTGCGGTTACCCAAGACTGTCGGTTTCTCAATGCCGCGACTGACGCGATCGCCTATGAACAGAGTGTGTTCTCCACTGAGGCTCAAAATTGGCTCGACTTGAGATCTGAGGAACCTTGTTTTCGAGTGAGTTGGGCGCATGGCGCTTCTGGGATTGGGTTAGGGCGATTGGGGGGGTTATCCGTTTTGGATACGGTAGAGATTCGTCAGGAAATTGCGATCGCCCTGGAAACGACTCAAAAATATATTCTTGGGAATGTAAACAATCTTTGCTGGGGGACTTTAGGTCGGATCGAAACGTTGTTAGTAGCCGCCCAAAGGTTAAATCGCCCAGATCTTTTGGAGTTTGTTGATCAAGCTGTTACCTGGATACTTGCCCAAGCACAACAGCAAGGCTGCTGCATAAGTTGTTCGGATTTACCGTCGAAGGTTTACAACCCTGGCTTTTTTCATGGCGCTACTGGAATTGGTTACCAACTCTTACGGATTGCCAATCCCCAATTGTTGTCTTCTGTTTTACTGTGGCAGTGATATCAATGGGGTAACTCCCTATTCCTTAAAAGTAGTGGCGTGACAGACCTTATTTGATGAATTAACCTTACCCCCGAAACCGTAGGGGCGCACTGACGTGCGCCCGATTCAATGGTCACTTCAACCCAGATCGCAGATTATTCTAGAAAAATCGGTAACTCTAATAGAAAGCCGCGTAAGATATCCTCTCCGGATAAACGGGCGGGTAACTGAACAATCTCCTTTTTCACCGGATTAAATATCAGTAATTTGAGGTGATATGATAATATTTTGTACTCGTGTAACTAGCCGCTCATTTGTAGTGATTGCCCATACTTCGGGGCTTTCAGCCATAGTGACGCGAACCTCCACCAAATTACTATGCAACTGACAATAGACCTACCAGAATCTGCTGTTGTTCGCTTGTCTCGTCTTGCCGAGTTGACCAATCAACCCCTGTCAGAGTTAGTCATCCAGAGTATTGCTGGAAACTTACCCCCTGCCATTGATACAGCTCCAGCCCAAATGCAGGCTGAATTGCTAACCCTGCAAACGCTAAGTGTAGATCGGCTACGGCAAATTGCCCAAAGTCAGATTGATTCAGACCAACAGGAACGCCATCTGGCACTGCTTGATCGCAATCAGGAGGGAACATTGACAGAAGCAGAACAGCAGGAGTTGCGCGACCTTGCCTTAGCCGCCGATCAATTGATGCTCAAGAAAGCCCATGCTTGTGCAATTTTGCGCTGGTTGGGACAGCCGATCCGAGATTTGAACCAGCTATCACCCTAAATAGCAATGGCTTCAGTTTCACCGTCAATTCGCCAACAGGTGATTTCAGATGCCAATCAATGTTGTGAATACTGCCAAACTCAACAACGGTTAATCGGAATGCCACTTGTCATTGACCACATAATGCCTCGTTCAATAGGCGGCAGCAGCGATCGCGCTAACCTCGCTGCATCCTGTTATCGCTGCAATCAATTTAAGGGGGCTAGAACCACAGCCGTTGACCCGCTCACGGGCGAACCCGTTTCCCTATACAACCCGCGTCAACAAACTTGGGCTGAACATTTTGCCTGGATAGAGACAGGAACACAGATTGCGGGTTTGACGGCAACCGGTCGTGCCACTGTCGATGCCCTCAAACTCAATAACCAATATGTTCTGGAATCGCGCCGACTATGGGTTGCCGAAAACTGGCATCCACCCAATTTTTGACAAACGGATATTACCTGGCACGCCACGGTGTCCGCACATCGAGCGCATTTTGGCGGCTTTGGGATTGCCGTGGATGTGCAAGCGAGTATTCAACGCCCGCTGAAAATCACTCTTGAGAAAGCCTTCGGCAAAGTAGCGCTTGATGGCAAAAACTATTACGCCGTGAAACCAAAAGATGTGCGATCGCATGACTTGATCCAGATACAGCCAAAACTAGACTCCTCAAAAACTATTACGCCGTGAAACTAAAAAAGTTGCGATCGCATGACTTGATCCAAACTCAAAAATGGCTGTAAATCTCTTGTTGACTTGTTTTCAGCTTATGGAGCTTAAGTCGAACTCAGGTTCTAGGGATAGGGGATGTCTGGTAGTAATTAATTAAAATGTCTATAGCAATCCTAAATAGGATGCAACAAGCGAAATGCTCGAAATCCAGGTATAGCAAGGGTTTCATTTTAAAAAATTGCCACAACCTAAATAGGATTGCTATATCACATCAAACATACGCATTCGGCACAGATAAATTCAGATAACTTCAGAGTTTTAATTCACTTATGTAATTTTCTGAATAAACCTGAGTTTTTCTAAATTGACTAACTTAAGATAGGGCGATAGATTAAAACTGTCATTGACGGTCATCTCTACCTCGTGGAATTGAGAAAGCGCTGTAAGGAGATTTCAGCGATAAGCATTAAATCCCTCAAGCCGTTCTTGTAGCAACTCAGCGAATCGCTAAAACTTAAAAGAAGCTAACCAAAGTACAAAATAGACTGAATCTGATCCCATAAAATGAGTGATTTAGAGACTAATTTCAATGGATAATATTATCTCCTTCGCCAGAGGAGCGCAAATCCGCCCCTTGAACGCCAGCGATCGCCTCTGCTATGCAATCCAACCGTTCATTCAGGAAATCTTTGATCAGTTTTTAGCGTTAAATGATTTAGGTCAAGCTATTACCCAAGCAGCCAAAAATCATGAGAAAGTCGTTGACACCTTATTTGACATCGACCCTAATAACATAGAAGCAACCTTTTCGCTGAAGCCTGAATTTCTTTTTCTCAACGAAAACCCACTCTTAGCCTTCTCTTTTGGTAATGCCAGATATCCAAATTTCCTCGGCAAAAATGGCATGGAACTCATTAAGGATGAGTCGATATTGCCAGAAATCCATACTCTGCTCTATCTCTGTGGTCAGTCAAAGTTGTCCTATAACCAAATTTGCCAACAACTCAGTGACCCAATGATCAAGTTATTGGACAAATTAATCAAGTGCAGCGTTGTCAAAGAAGAGTCACATTGGGCGAAGGGAGTTCCTCCAGAAACCCCTGGAGTTTTTCGCCTCCAACACGCGGCTTTGTTATATAGAACCAAGACAACAGGGATTCTTGTAGATCCTCATCTCCATTCCAATTATGGACTCTCTACATTAAAAAATGACATCACTCGTGCCAAATTAGAGGGAAGCGTCGATGCTATTTTAATTTCTCATAGCCACTATGATCATTGGCACTATCCAACTCTCATGATGTTTGCTCCCGAAACTCCTATTATTGTTCCCAAAGTCCCTAGGGGGACAATTATGTGTGAGGATATGCAAGCCAGACTAAACAGTTTGGGGTTTAAACAGGTCATTGCTGTTGACTGGTATGCTGAACCTATTCGGGTAGGAGATGTGGAAATTAACGTCCTCCCTTTTTACGGAGAACAGCCTTTAGTTCCCGAATTTAATCAACCCATACACCCCGATTTACGAAACTGGGGAAACACCTATTTGCTACGCACAGAATACTACACCTCCTGGTTCTTGATTGACGCGGGAACTGATCCCATGGGTTCAATGGCTCAAGTAGCAGATTATGTCAAACAAAAATTTGGTACTGTGGAACAGGTTATCAGTAACTTTCAACCTTTATCCTACAACTCTATTGGTACAAATTTATCCAGTTGGGGCATCGATATTGTTGCCAATTTACTCAGCAATCCTCAAATTTTCTCGGTGACGAATAAAAAAGAAGGAGGACATCTCTCTACCCTTGGACCCCAAGGAGTTGCAGAAATTTGTGCCATTGTTAATGCCCAATCGTGCTTGCCTTATGCTGACAGTTGGGCTGAACTAGGACAACCGGGTGTACATGACGAAGTACTAATCCCAGAAGTTGAAGCAGCGTTAAGACATTTGGGATGTTCAACGACTGTTATCCCTTGGACAATTGGTGATGGATATGTGACAACTAATGGTCAAATCCCAGGACAAGTCCTGCTCAAAAATGCCATCAGTTAGTCTCCTGTTTAAAGTTGTATCCATTGCCCCAAAATACTCTTAATCACTAGGGCACTTGAATATATAAATTTTCGTCCGAGGATGACTAAATTATTAGTCAATCAACTGAGTCTATTTCCTAGGATCAGTACTTACAGCTTTTTCAGTGAAAACGAACAATTTCCACCATGAAAACTACTC
>CAKZMA010000802.1 GCA_937127375.1 uncultured Coleofasciculus sp.
TCTTGCTCACTACATTGAGCATCTTGCTCACTACATTGAGCATCTTGCTCACTACCCATTCCCAATTTAAATGTATAGCACTACCGGGATACGTTAGGACATTCCCCTGTTGCCTGTTGCCTGTTGCCTTTTCACCTAATTTTATTGTCCTAACCTCAATGGGTTTGAGGTTTGTTAACATAACTTAACATGGTTGAGTTTATTTCCACCAACCTACTTACAATTTGACGTGCAGAGTCTGGGGTTCAAGGTTAGCCTAACAGCAAGCCATGTATTTCATCGTACATGTAATACCTGTGTATTACTATAGTTTTGTTTAATTATCGTTATAATCAGAGCAAAATAAAGCTGAATCCTTATATAATACCCAATAAAGCGTCAGGGACATATCGCCAGCGATCGCGAATATTTACAGGGTGTCGATGAACGTCAGGATTGAGTCAGTGACGATAATCTAAATGACAAGATTTTGCTAACTCTCTTTATAGCTGCAACCCCGCTTATCTAAAGCATCACAGGTTTTATAGATGCCAATCTGTGATCTTTATGTCACTATCAGGATAATAAATTCAGCCCCACACATCCTTAGATTTAGCCAGCGCTATGAAAGCATCACCCGCCATTTCCGGCAAAACTATGCTAGACAAATTACTCAGCAACTTAATGAAAGTTCTCATTGAAAATTCTGGGGCGCAAACCGGGTTTATTCTTTTAAAGAAAATAGGAGAATGGGTAATTGAAGCGTCTGGCAATGTGGATTCTGGCAACGTTACAGTTTTACAGTCCATTCCTCTTGAGAAACATTTACCCACATCTATTATTCACTATGTCACCCGTACTAAAGAAACTATTGTTGAGAAGGAAGCTGCACAACAGGGAAAATTTACTAATGATCCGTATATCAAAGTGAATCAAACCAAATCCATTTTATGTACGCCACTGATCAATCAAGGTCAACTTAGTGGTATTGTCTATCTGGAAAATAATCTCACCACAGGCGCTTTTACTCCTGATAGATTAGAAGTCATACAACTCTTATCTGGACAAGCTGCGATCGCCATTGATAATGCTAAACTCTACAACAAGCTTGAACAAAAAGTAACCGAACGCACCCAAGCACTCGCCCAAGCACTTGAAGAAGTCAAAACAATCCAAGACGAACTGATACAAAAAGAAAAAATGGCAGCTTTGGGACAGTTAATTGCAGGGATTGCCCATGAAATCAATACCCCCCTAGGAGCTATTCGCTCCTCTGCCGGAACTATTGCCAAATTCCTAGACCAAACCCTAGAACAGTTACCCACACTGTTTCAATCCCTCTCAACAGAAAACTCAGCCAGTTTCTTCGCCTTACTGCAACGCTCACTGCAACACCAATCAACATTCTCCACGAAAGAAGAGCGTAAATTTAAGAGAGCATTAAGACGCGAACTAGAAAACTTGGACATTGCTGATGCCGATATTATTGCCGAGAGGCTGGTGATTATGGGAATTACGGATGAAATTGCCAGCTTGATGCCCTTGTTACAAAGACCGGATAGTTGTAAAATCTTAGAAATTGCCTATAAACTGTCTGAACTTAAACGAGGCACAGCTACGATTAATACTTCCACAGATCGAGCCTCGAAAGTAGTGTTTGCTTTGAAAACCTATTCTCGCTATGACCAATCGGGAGAAAAGATAATAGTGAACCTGACTGAGGGGATTGAAACGGTTTTAACCCTCTATCACAATCAACTCAAACAAGGGGTTAAACTAATCCGAAACTATACCGACATTCCCCCCGTATCCTGTTATGCCGATGAACTAAATCAGGTGTGGACAAATCTTATCCATAATGCCTTACAAGCGATGGATAACCGAGGCACATTAACCATTGATGTCACTCAAGTGAACCAGGAGGCTAAAATTAGTATTACCGATAGTGGCTCTGGGATACCCGAAGAAATCAAATCGAAAATATTTGAACCATTTTTTACCACTAAACCGGCTGGACAAGGCAGTGGCTTGGGATTGGATATTGTAAAAAAAATTATTGACAAACATTCTGGTCACATGACTGTAGAAAGCCAGATTGGTTGGACAAGATTCAATGTTTTTATCCCAATGCAGTCTGAGTAGTAACCTCCTACTGATACTAAGAACTAATGACCAATGACTAAGGATGAATGAAAAATGACCAAACCGATTATTTTATGTGTTGACGACGAAAAAGACATTTTACAGAGTCTGAGAACGCAACTCATGGAGGCATTTGGCAATGTCTACGCTTATGAAGTAGCGGAAGATGCTGATGAGGCTTTAGAAGTAATTGATGAACTCATTGATGATGAAATGCCAATTATTATTATTGTCTCGGATTGGTTAATGCCTGGGATGAAGGGAGATGAGTTTCTGATCAAAGTGCATCAGCAATTTCCTAACGTAGTTAAAATTATGCTCACGGGTCAAGCCGATGAAGCAGCCATTCAACGAGCAAAAGAAGAAGCAAACCTCCATTGCTGCTTATTTAAACCTTGGTCTGAGGCTGAATTAATAGAAACTCTCAAATCAAGTTTAGCCCAACTTGACTAAGGTCAGGATGAAATTAACTAGCGAAAAATGATCTATGAGCTATGGTTCTATTATTAACAAACTTCCCTTACGGATAGTTCTTATTGTACCCTTTGTACTCCAAATTCTTGGTGCAGTAGGATTAGTGGGTTATTTGTCTTTTAAAAATGGACAAAAATCAGTTAACAATTTAGCTAATCAATTAATAGAAAAAAGCAATGATCATATTAAAGACAATATCTCAAATCACTTGACCTTGCCTCATAAAATAAATCAAGCCAATAAAACCTTGTTAAATTTACAAGCTTTTGATTTAGAAAACACTCAGAAAATAGAGCGATATTTTTTGCAGCAATTGCAAATTTTTGATAATGTTACCAGCATAGTATTTGGTAGTCAAGCTAAGGACTTTATTGGAGTGGAATTACGGGCTAATGAACAATTAGTAGTTATGAAATCAAATACTGCCACTAATTATAATTTACACACTTATGAGGTGAATAAAACAGGAAAATATATCAAGCCTATCAATATTAGTAAAGATTATAATCCAACGATTAGACCTTGGTATACAAAACCAGTAGAAGCAAAAACAGAAGTTTGGAGTGATATTTTTCCTCAATTAGATACAAAAGGTTTAACCTTAGCAGCCGTACAACCCGTTTATGATGCTCAGGGTAATCTTCAAGGCGTTATTAATAGTAGTTTTTATTTGACGGCTATTAGTGACTTTTTACAACAATTAAAAATTGGACAGACTGGTCAAAGTTTTATTGTTGATGAATCAGGGTATTTGGTTGCTACCTCTACTTTAGAAGAGTTGGCAAAAGCTAATCAAGACCAATTAGAAAGAGTGTTGGCTATTCATAGTCAAGATGCAATAACTCGAAAAACGGCTTTATATATTTCCAATAATTTATTAAATAGCAATAACACCATCAATGGTTTAATTGTTAAAACTATAGTGATTGACAATCAAAAATATTTCCTACAAGTCAGTCCTTATAGAGATCAATTTGGATTGAACTGGTTTGTTGTAGTCGTTGTCGCTGAGTCTGATTTTTTGAAAGAAATCAATGCGAGTAAACGTCAAACAATTTTTCTTTGTATATTAGCCTTAATATTGGCAACAGTGATTGGATTCATTTCCACACTTTGGGTAACAAAACCGATTATACAACTTAACCAAATTTCCCAAAAAATTGCTCAAGGAGAATTTAATAAAACTGTCACCATTAACCGAGAAGATGAATTAGGGCAATTGGCACGTTCTTTTAATAAAATGGCTGCTCAATTACAAGTCTATTTTCAAACCTTAGAAGAAAACGAAAATCGGTTAAGACAATTCCTAGAAGCTATACCTGTAGGTGTTACTGTTCATGAAACTAATGGTCAGATCTGCTATTTGAACCAGACTGGACAAAAATTATTAGGGATTACTTCTCATTTAGAAGCCAAAAAAGAGAACCTCAGTCAAGCGTATAAAATTTATCAAGCCAATACCAATCAACTTTACCCGATAGAATCTCTACCTATTGTTAATGCGTTACAAGGAAAAACGATTTACCTAGATGATTTAGAAGTACATCAACCCGATAAAATCCTTCCCTTAGAAGTTTCCACAACACCTATTTTCGATGAACAGGGTAAAATCATTTATGCTATTGCTGCCTTTCAAGACATTACCAAACGCAAAGAAGCCGAGAAGCTTTTAGCGGACTACAATCGCACGTTAGAAACTCAGGTTGCTGAACGAACTCAGGAACTCGCCCAAGCCCTCGAAGAACTCAAAACAACTCAAGATGAACTGATTCAAAAAGAAAAAATGGCAGCTTTGGGTCAACTCATTGCAGGCGTTGCTCATGAAATTAATACTCCTTTAGGAGCTATTCGTTCCTCTGCCGGAAATATTGCCAAATTCCTAGATCAAACCCTAAATCACTTACCCACACTGTTTCAATCTCTCTCTACAGAAGACGCCGCTATTTTCCTGGCTTTACTGCAACGCTCACTGCAACACCAATCAATTTTCTCTACGAAAGAAGAGCGGAAATTTAAGAGAGCTTTAAGACGGGAACTGGAAAATTTGGACATTACTGATGCTGATATTATTGCAGAGAGGCTGGTGATTATGGGGATTTCTGACGAGATTGAACCCTTTATCTCTCTGCTAAAAAGACCTGACAGCTTGCAAATCTTAGAAATTGCTTATAAACTTTCCGAACTCAAACGAGGCACTGCTACAATTAATACCTCCACAGAACGAGCCGCGAAAGTGGTATTTGCTCTGAAAACCTATTCTCGTTATGATCAGTCTGGAGAAAAGATAACAGTCAATCTTACTGAGGGAATTGAAACAGTTTTAACTCTCTATCAAAATCAACTAAAACAAGGGGTTGAAGTAATCCGAAACTACGCCGAAATTCCACCTGTATCCTGTTATCCCGATGAACTAAATCAGGTGTGGATAAACCTGATCCATAATGCCTTACAAGCGATGGATAACCGGGGTTCCTTAACGATTGATGTTACACAAGAAAACCAGCAGGCGAAAATTAGCATCACTGATAGTGGTTGTGGTATACCCGAAGAAATTAAAGGGAAAATATTTGAGCCATTTTTCACGACTAAACCTGCTGGAGAAGGGAGTGGATTAGGACTTGATATTGTCCAAAAAATCATTAACAAACATTTGGGTTGCATAACTGTAGAAAGTCAACCCGGTCGAACGACATTCAGTGTTTTTATCCCCATTGAATCTTAGCAGAAATACGGAATTATCTATAGCAATTGGGGTAGGCAGGAGTATTAGAAATCAATTTGTGAAAGCTATTGTCAAGCGAATTTAGTGTAACGCGCTATCTACACTCAGGATGAAAAACAAGGGACAAATGAGCAAACCCATTATTTTATATGTTGACGACGAAAAAATTATCCTAAGTCCGGTTATAATAGTAGAAAAACAGTAGGACAGCTAACTATCACTTGACTTAGTTAGATTTAGCTTTTTTATCTACTTTGCCAAACGGAGTATATTTCTGCTTGTTTAAACCTTTGTCTGAAGCTAGATTAATATTTTAAATCATAATTAGCCCAATTTTAACCCCATAAACAATGACTAATGATAAAAAAAAACCAGTCATTATCTGTGTTGATGATGAAGCAAATATACTCAAAAGCCTCAGGGCAGAACTTCAAGAGGCAATAAGTAATGAATATATAATTGAAATTGCTGAAGGGGGAGAAGAAGCATTAGAGTTAATTGACGAATTGTTAGAGGATGGTTATGAAGTTCCTTTAATTATTTCCGACCATATTATGCCAGATATGAAGGGAGATGAGCTATTAAAGCATGTTCATGTCCTTTCTCCCAAAACCCTCAAAATTATGCTGACTGGACAAGCTAATCTAGAAGCCGTGGGACGGGCAATTAAGTATGCAAAATTATATCGTTATATTGCTAAACCTTGGGAAACTGAAGACCTAAGATTAACAGTTGTAGAAGCCGTCAACAGTTATCTCCAGGCAAAAGAGCTGGCAGAACAAAATGTTCAATGTCAGCGTTTGAATCAGGAGTTAGCGGAATCGGTGCAGTTACTCAGTGCGAGTGAACGTAAGTTTCGGGCAATTTTTAATCAGACATTTCAGTTTACCGGAATGCTCTCGGTTGAGGGTATTCTCTTAGAAACCAACCAAACCGCCTTAGATTTTGGCGGATTGCAGTTAGAAGACGTGGTGGGTAAGCCATTGTGGGACTGTTACTGGTGGACAGTTTCCCCCCAAACCCAAGCTCAGGTCAAATTAGCGTTTAAAAAAGCGGTTGGTGGTGAATTTATCCGCTATGAAATCGATATTTTGGGGGCTGACAATCGCACCGCCACGATTGATTTCTCAATAAAACCCATTCTTGATGAGAGTGGTATCGTTGAATATCTGATTATCGAAGGTCGAGATATTAGCGATGTTTATCAGGAACTGCACTTGCGCCAAAAAGCCGAAGCGGAACTGATTCAACTGAATGAATCATTATCCCGCTTTGTCCCCCGTCAATTTCTTCAGCTTTTAGAGAAAGACAGTATTATTGATATCCAATTAGGCGATGAAGTGGAGCAGGAGATGTCGGTTTTATTTTCTGATATTCGGAACTTTACTACCCTGTCTGAAACGATGACGCCTGAAGATAATTTTAAGTTTATCAACGCTTATCTTTACAAGATGGAACCGGCGATTATTGAACATCAGGGATTTATTGATAAATATATGGGGGATGGGATTATGGCGTTATTTAGTGGCAGTGCCGATGATGCTCTCTGCGCGGGAATTTCTATGTTGCAACGGTTAGCTAAGTATAATAAAAATCGGGTGAAATCGGGATATCTACCCCTGAAAATTGGCATTGGCATCAACACAGGTTCTTTAATGCTGGGAACCGTTGGCGGACGATACCGCATGGATACTACTGTCATTAGTGATCATGTAAATTTAGCCTCTCGGCTGGAAAATCTAACCAAAAAGTATGGCGTATCGCTGTTCATGACCCATTACACCTTGGCACGTTTACAAAATCCCACCGAGTATAATCTTCGCTTCATTGAGCAGGTAAAAGTAAAGGGAAAATCAAAAGCCGTGGCAGTTTTTGAAGTCTTTGATGGCGATGAGCCTCCTATTAAACAAAGTAAGTTAGCGACGAAAACAATGTTTGAGCAGGGGGTGTTGTTTTACTATCAGCGACAAATGCAACAAGCCGCTCAACACTTTGAAGTTGTTTTGGAAATGAATCCTAGAGATACTGTTGCTCAACTCTATCTGCGGCGCTGTCAATTTGATAAGTAGGGGCTGCTGAATAAGTGTGGTGGTGAGGGGAAGCTAAGAAGCCTTGTCAGGTAATGGTTGTAGCATTTTCCTAAAGTCACAATTAAGGTGGGTTACGCCAGTAGGGTGCGTTAGCAAAGCGTAACGCACCGTTGTGAATATTAAAATTATGGAATAGATTTGACGGTTTGATGGGCGCACGTCGGTGCGCCCCTACGGTTTCTGGATGTAATGCTAATTTACTAAATTAGGTATGCCATACCAGTACATGATGAGAAGAAATGACAATGCTACGGGAGTGGATCTGACATCCAAGGAAAAGCTTGACCGAATAATAATTCATGTTATCCCTAAATTTGCCCTACATCTAGGTTGGGATCAGGGCGGGTTTTGTTGTGCAGTTTGAGGTGGGTC
>CAKZMA010000803.1 GCA_937127375.1 uncultured Coleofasciculus sp.
CAACAAAACCCGCCCTTTATTCAATGGCTTGCAATTCCCACCTGAATATCGGTGGGTTACGGCGGATAGTTGATTAAATAATTATCGACTGAATTAAATTCCGCCTAACCCACCCTACGATTTATACTGGACTGACACAGCTAAAATTGTGGATTAGATTTGACCATTGAATCGGGCGCAAGTCTTTGCGCCCCTACAATCCCGCCACTTTAAAATTGCAATGTGGTTCGTATTGTGCCAATAAATGTATCATCGTTATCGCTATTATGATCCGGTGCAGTTAACCAAATTATCCCTGGTGTAATTGTAATATTATCGGTTAACTTATACTGGTAGAATGCTTCTAGATGTAGGGAGGTACTCGGATCATCAATGCCTAAATTCTTCAAACCATCGCTCCCGGTAACTTTGGGTTCCATCCCGATAATAAATCCGCCGAGATTGCCAGTTTTGCCGAAATCCGGTAAGGCTAATGTTAGCGCCCAATACCACAAATTAGCATCCCCTTCGTCGATAACATTGGCTTTGGTATAACCCGCCCATCCTCCAACCACAAATCGAGGATTAAGTTGTACGGAAGCCGCTAGGTTAACGGAATTAGTGACAACGGGTAAGTCTAATTGATTGACTAAATTAGTATCCTGACTGCCGACTTGCCAGTCTTGGTTATACGCATTAACATAGGTCAAGCCAATCGTGGCGCGATCGCGAATCTCAAATTTGACTTGGGCTAATGCGCCATAAGCCCCATCAAATAAGCCGTTACCGGGTTCCGGATTTCCGCCATTCCCAGCTAAATAGCCTAAGCTGACTTCTAACTGATCATTTATTGCGTGTCTTACCCCGACACCCGCCCCACTAACTAAATAATAAATCGGCGCACGAGTAGCAAAGCGAGATACCGCCCCACTCGCGCCATCCCCATCCAGGTAAGGGTTAATTGTATCCGTAAAGTCATCCGCCGCCCCAGCATTCGCCGCGATGACGACTTGCGTCTGATTCCCGATCGGGAAACGGTACAATAAAGCATCAATCTCTAAGTCACTATCCCTAGCCCCAGTAAAAGATAGTTCCCCTTCCGGTGTCCCTGTGCGACGTTCCAGACGCCCTAATCCTTCCGCTTGCAGTCGGGTTCGCAGTAAATCTTGACCCGTGAAACTGGTGTCTAAATTTAAGCGGGTACGATGTCCCAATGTGGTAACAGTATCATCCTCAGAAACAATCCCTGCCGCGCCAATAATCACTTCTCCATCCAGTTGAGTTGTTGTCGAAAATTGGGTCAGTTCCAGTTCTCGAGTTCGGGCGGTTAAGGCGTCTACATCACCCCGTAGCAGGGAGAGTTCTAAAACAAATTTATTAGTTAACTGTTCGAGTGTGGCTAAGTCTGCGGAAGGAACATCGCCTCCCCTGGCAATTAAGGATTGGATTTGATCTAAAGCCTGACGTAATCCGGCGGCGAACTCGTAGCGAGTCATTGACCGATTGCCCCGGAATGTACGATCAGGATACCCTGTGAGTATGCCATATCGTTCAATGAGCGATCGCAAGGCGGTATATGCCCAATCACTGGGCTGTACATCCCGCAACTGGGAAACATTCGTCACTTGACCTAAGCTATTATTATCCCCGTACTGATTAATTGGGTCTAAACGCTTCTCAGTCGGATCACTCGACTCATTCCCTACTGTTTCTGGACTCTCTAAGGTTTCCCCTAAAACACAAAACTCCCCCGCACCCCCACACCCTTGCACCTCAACCTCTTGTGCCGTAACAGTTCCAGCCCACACGACCCAAAACGCGATCGCTGGACTCATCCACAGCAGTTTCGGCAAAATTTGATCCATTTTTCGGTTTCTCCTTATGTCCGGTTCAATACTAATGTAGGGGCTTGGAAACCAAGCCCCTACTCACCCTCACCGTAATTATGGGTATTCAACCGGACATGATATAATTCTTGACGGCTGAAACGATCACCTGCAAAAACCCCTCTACCTTATTTCAAACACCGTCCGCGATTCCAAATTTGCCTCAATGTCCTGACGAGTCCGCCAAACCGATCGCAATTCTTTGCGGGCATACAAGGGTAACTGATCCCCAATATGCCTAGAACCCGGTTGTGTGGCATTACCATAAACCGTGAGTACCCTTGCCTTAACTGGATCAGAAAACTCGATCGCGGCAATATAACTATCCCCAGCTACTGATTTAAACTTCGTCTCATTCATGGGTGCAAAATCAATCACCTGGAAACTGCCTAACTGCCCAGAAGCGCCACTTCCCGGTAAATCCACGTCCCCATACTTTAATCGCGCCCTCTCACCCCAAGGGACATCTAACCTGCCATACCCGGCTTTAACCCTAGCGGCGGCTTCTGCTAAAACCTCCACCGCCGCCACCGGATCTGCCAAACTATCAGGGGTAGTCAGAGGCGATTGAGGGTTCCAACCTGTAGCAAACTGATTCGTATTCGGCATTAATTGTACCCAAGTGGCAAACAAAACCGTTCCTCGACTGTCTGTATTTGCCTGTCGATCCCAGTTGACTAACACATTCGCTGCTTCATTAACTAACTCGTCCCCCGACTGTCGTGTTGCAGCAATTAAGTCATCGAGTATCCGATCTGCCAATTCTAGACGCGAGGAGAATTTCCGGGCAATTATCTCCTCAAAACTAATTGAATTCTCCCCTATCAACATTTTTGCCGATCGCTGGGCGCGAAAATTCATCGATTGGGGTGCCATGTAGGGCGGATAATCATCAGGGTTAATCGCTTGGGGGAATGTAGTAGTCCAAGGTGGATCATTGGCATTTTGTAACCAACCCGTTTCTGGGTCAAGGATGCGAGGTAAATCTTGATAGGGATGATACCTTGTCCATAAGGTTTCGGAGGTATCGCCGGGAACCACACCTTGCCAATACTGCCAATCTCCCTGAGAACGCACTGGCACTTGACCATTAAATATATGTAAAATATGCCCATCTCGGTCAGCATACAGAATGGTAAACATGGGCAGTTGCAAACGGGCGACGGCTGTCTCAAAGTCTTGGCGATTACGCGATCGCATCATATCCCACAACTGTGCCATTAATTGAGGTTGATCTAACCCCACCACCCGCAACGCGATCGCATTCCCTTCTGGTTGCGTAACTACAGAACCATGAATCGACTGCCGAATCACCAATTCCTGTTCCGCTAATGTCCCATTCTCCTGCTTTACCTTTAGAGTTTGGGTTTCGGTTTCAAAGGGGCGAACTTGCCCATCAAACTCATACCCCCCATCCGCCAGAGTGAGTTCATAAGCCGTCCAACCCCGATGAGTGTTTACTGTGGCTGTCCAACCCAAGTAATCATTAAACCCAATGGATAACATCGGCATTCCCACCAAAGCCGCCCCATACGCATCAATCCCTGGGGCGGTTAACTGGGCTTCATACCACAGGTAAAAATCAGACCAGGGTAAGTGGGGATTCGCCAGTAGCATCGCATTCCCACTCGCCGAATGAGACGGTGCGATCGCCCACCCATTGGAACCCGCTTTGGAATCCCCCGATTTCAACGATTCCAAGCGCTGGGGATTCACCACAAAGTTAAAATGAGTCACCCGTTGCAGATGTGCCAATACATCCACCCCATCCACGGGCAACACCACCTTGACCTTATCGTCAATTTGGTCATCATGTTCGGCAGCATACCGATTAATCCCCGCCGCAAAGCTATCCAGATAACGCCGCATGGCTGGATCTTGCGCCTCGTACCATTCCCTTGCCCTGGCGGGAATGCCCATAGTGCGGACATACTTATCTGAGTCCAAATAGTCTTGACCCCAATACTCGGCGGCTTTACCCCGTGCCTGTCCGTATAGCTGTAGAATAAGATTGCCATGACTCGCTGCTTGCGCCCAACCAAACGCCTGGAATAAATTCTCTGTATTATTGCCGTAAATATGCGGAACGCCCCAGGTATCCCAAAGAATCTCTGTGCGATCGTCTCCAGTCACTGGACGGTGAATTCCCCAGGCTACAGTAAAAATCACCGTCAGCAATACTACGATCAAAACTGAAAATCTTTTGTTCAATCGGGACATTCGCAATTAAAATAAAGGTCGATATTTTTGTACGACTATAAATTATAGACTTTATTTGTTTAACTAACCACAATGAATTGTAAACTATTCCTTGAGGCTGAGTTCCTGCTTTGATACACCATTTTAGTGGCAATACGTTAAACTAGAAATTAGGTTAAGAATGGTAACCTAAACATCTCTAAAAAGAATAGAACATTAATGTCCACTGCTTTAATTACTGGAGCGTCGGCAGGACTGGGAGCTGCATTTGCTCAGGAACTCGCTAAACGGCAAACCGATTTAGTGATTGTGGCTCGTTCCCAAGACAAACTACAGCAACTTGCCCAAGATTTACAAGCCACCTATGGGATTCAAGTTGATGTTATTCCCCAAGATCTTACCGCACCTGATGCCGTCCCACACGTCTTTGAAATAGTCAATCAGAAAAATATTTCCATCGATTTACTGATTAATAATGCTGGGTTTGGCGACTACGGTACCTTTAGTCAGACGTCTCGGCGTAAACAGCTAGAGATGATTCAGCTTAATATCCTGGCGTTGGTAGACTTGACTTATCACGTTCTCCCCCAGATGCAACAACGAGGTTCTGGAAGTATTATTAACCTCTCCTCATTGGCTGGGTTTCAACCGCTCCCGTATCTATCCATCTATTCAGCAACTAAAGCCTTTGTTCTTAGTTTCAGTGAGGCGCTTTGGGCAGAAAATCAGCACACGGGTGTTAAAATTCTGGCAGCTTGTCCTGGACCAACGGAAACGAACTTTTTCACCACGGCGAATTTTGCCCAATATGCTCCTGATAGTTTAAAACAGCAACAAACCGATTCCCCAGAGGTAGTGGTTCAGGAAATTCTCCAGGCTCTAGATGCTGATGATTGTACGGTAGTAACAGGGCGGTGGCAAAATAATTTTATCGTTAATCTGCCCCGATTCTTTCCCAGAAAAACTATTGTACAACTTGTTGAGCAGCAATTTCGTCCTCAAAAATAAAGAAATAGGGAACGTGGGTAGCAATGTAGAGACGTTGCATGCAACGTCTCTACATGACAAAGGTGCAACCCGGTTTAGGCTGCACCCTTTCAGTTGTCTGTATTTCAGTTGTCTGTATAAATTGAGGGGTCTGAAAACGTTTAGATTAATTGAGGTAATTAAGGAATTATGACCAATTCGTCACTCCTCTGATGCTATAGGAGCAGTTGAGGATCAATAATTCGCCACTGATGTAATTTCGTCTCCTAACAGGGGTCCGTACAGATTGGAAGCACCCGTTTCGTGACTATTCCAGTTTCCTTGGATAAAGTAGATTCCATCATGGCTGGAAGCCGCGATTTTTCCCGTGTGACCTTTTAAAGAGCCTTTGGTGATTTGCACGAGTTCATGTTGCTTGTAAACCATTGTGATCCCTCCGTTTTACGTTTGTTCAAAAATTAGCTTTTCTTACTTATACAGTATCTTGACAATTGTTTTACACCATCAGCAACGATCTTTCGACAGATTTTAGAAATATTTCAGGTTTACAATGCCTGACACTAACAAAGAACTCTGGAAACCGTTGGTATTGCTGGGGTCTGAACGATGGGCAACCATCGGATAAGCCAGAGAGCAGATGGTAGAGGGCAGAAGGTTCTAAATAGCGTTCACTAAAACATCATGCCCATCCTGTCAAGATAGAACTATTACGTCTTTTTTCTAAGGGCAGCTCCTCGCCCGGTGATGGATTTACAGTAGAAGTATCGTCTTCTAAATTTCTCCTCAGTAAAAAGGACGCTAAAAAATGATGGTTAAATCTTACCGCCGACTGATCCTGTCCTTTATCATCATGGTTGGTCTGGTATTCGTGACCTCCCTTCAGTCCGTTGCCCAGGCTAGTGATGATGTCGTCGATGTCTATTTCTTCCACAGCAAAACCTGCCCCCATTGCCTTGAGCAAAAGCCGTTAATGACTTATATTGATCAACACAATAAAAATGTTGAGGTTACGTCGCTTGAGGTTAACGACAATCCCAGGGAATGGCAGGAATTTCAAAAAGCCCGGGGAATTCCGTCCGGTGCGGTTCCCAGGACTGTGGTTGAGGACAAAATGTTCATTGGCTATAGTCAAGCCGAAGGACCTTTGGAATACACTCCAGTTCATCAAGCGTATATCGGCTACAAAAATCAAATTATTGCAGCGATAGAAACAGCCGTCGGCTCTCCCATCAATTTACCCACAACTGATCAACAGCAACAAACTAAGACCAGCCCCCCGTGGCAGGTCTTTTTAATCCCGTTCTGGTATCTCTGTAGTTATCCGTTTTTGCAAAAAGCCCTTGAGAAACGACAAGCTAAACGCTATTGGATTGGCGGGTTGCTGGCAACAACGATCATCAGTCTATTTGTGTTTCTTGCCCTCACCCCTGATGTGGTAATTAAAACCTTTGCCCAAGGGCTTCCCTTCCCCCTATTTGTCTCTACCATTGCCCTTGCCGATGGCTTTAATCCCTGTGCGTTCACGGTTTTAGTCATTCTGCTGTCGTTACTCACCTATACCCGCAGTCGCAAGGATATGACCTTGGTGGGGACAACCTTTATTATCACATCAGCGGTGATGTATTTTATCTTTATCATGCTGATGGTCTTGGCGGGTTCAGTCTTCCTAGAAAACTATGGCGTTCGATTTATGCAAATTCTGGGAATTCTGATTACCGGGGCGGGTCTGATCAATATCAAGGATTATTTTTGGTTCAAAAAATCTATCTCCTTATCCCTCTCGAAAAAACAACAGTCAACGATAAATAAACGAGCGGGAATAATTGTCAGAAACCTGAGAAATGCTAAAGGCGATCGCAAGATGTTTCTGGCGGCATTAGGTGGGACGGTTCTGTTAGCCATCTTTGTCAATATTGTCGAACTTGGCTGTACAGCGATTCTGCCTGCGGTTTACATGACGGCGCTGCTACAGTACTGCTCCGATACAATTGGCTTGTGTCATCTCTCGTGGACAGGTTTATATGCGGCAATTTACGTTATTCCGCTGTTGGCTATTTTAGGCAACTTTATCTATTCGTTTAAGTCCACTCGACTTACTGAAAACCAAGGGAGAGTGCTGAAACTGGTTGGAGGACTATTTATGCTATTCTTTGGTCTGGCGATGATGTTTAAACCCCAGTTACTAACCCTTGGCTAGGACTTATCGCCAAAGGCAGAAGGCTTAAGGGGAAAAGGTTCAAAGGAAAAAATACCCAAATGATCAAGGGGGTAAAGTTTATTCTCCCCCCGTTTTCGCCTTGTCTCTTGTGAAGTCAATTTAATAGGATAAGGGTGAAATTTCGTCGCCAAGAAGGGGTCCGTATAGGTTGGATGAACCGATGTTTTGATGGGTTAAGTCTCGGGTAATAAAGTAGCTACCTTCATGGCTACAAGAGGCGATTTTTCCGGTATGACCTTTGAGAGACCCTTTGATGATTTTTACGCGATCGTTTTGTTGATAGACCATGGTGCAACTCCTAGTTGGATGTTTTTCAATAAACTATTTCATTATATGAATGTTATTTTTTCAATTCGATGAAGCTGAATCAGTTTTTCAATAAAGTTTTGGCAAAGTTTATTTGACAAAACTTTACAGTATATCTCCGAAAGATCCCCGACTTCTCTAAGAAGCTCCCCCTGCTCCCCCTGCTCCCTCTGCTTCCCCTGCTCCCTCTGCTTCCCCTGCTCC
>CAKZMA010000804.1 GCA_937127375.1 uncultured Coleofasciculus sp.
AGAACACAGTTACCATTGATGGTATCGCACGGTTTTGCCTGGGCTTCGGGTTCTACCAAGTCGAATTTCAGGGGACGCCACTGACTTGCCTGAACCATACCACCGTAGACAAGGGTATTCATCTGGGAATCGCGAATGGAACCGGTGACAATTGCTCGTTGATATCCTTGTTGGCTAAGTTGGTGAGAGGTGGTCAGCAATATGTTGAGAGCGTCTGGGTCGAGTAGGGTATCGTCGTTGAGCCAAAGGTAGTTGTCGTAGTCGTGTTTGAGTGCCTCAGCAAAGGCTTTGTGCATTCCTCGGTTCCAGTAAAGGTTCCCATCGCCAGGGAGAATCTTGACTTGAGGATAGGTTTGTTGTACTGCTTCTGCTGTGCCGTCGGTACTGCCATCATCAACTAGATAGACATCCAGTGTGACTTCAGGGGGAAATACCTGGTTGAATAACGCCGCCAGACATGCTATGGTATTAGCCTTGCGGTTATAGCAGGTTATGAGGACGGCTGTGCGATCGCGGTTCATAATCGGTTGTCAAACAGTTTCTAAGGTCTAAATTCCCAGTCAGATAAAACCTCTGAAAGGATCTGATTCAGTTTCTCTACTGTACTTGGATGCAGCTTTTCTAGGTATTGACCTGTCTTACCAGAACGTTTATGCTTCATCACTTCAACATTCTGCACTGGACTGGCTTCTTGAGTTAATAAATCAATATCTTCTTGAGAAGGCTGTAAACCCAAGAAATCAGATATTTTTATGATGAATTCTGGAGTGTTTTTCACAAAAAAATCGTATTTTAGGTAGATAGCGGTTGTGGCTGTTTCTTGCAAATACTTGTACTGCTTGTATAAGGGGTATATCCACGTTTCAGCTTCTTCTAAAACATAATTGTCTATTTCTTTGTATTTGACATTTTCCCTTTTTTTCAGAAACTTACTACGGTCAATACTATTCAAGGGTTCTACATGAGTAAATCCCAAAGAAAAATAGCAAGATACCAGAACATCTCTTGGGTCTCTTAAAAAGAATATGTGCTTAAAATTGTTTCGACCGGGGAAATCTAAATATCGTCGTTGAGGTCCGTATATTTTTCCATGTAAGGGGTATAGTTCAGTATAAGCTTTTTCTAAAAACCTTTCGTAAGGGCTTTCTATATTTAACTTATCTCCTGCTCCAAAGATTGCACCACCATAATCTACGAATTCATATTCCGAATTTTTTAAGATGACATCAAACATTCTGGCTACGAAGGTTGATGCACATTTGTGTGTTGTATAAAAAATCGCTGAATGGGGTTTATTTAGGTTAGCAGAAGCAGTAATGACTTGACGTTGTAACTTATTGTAATAAACTTTATTTTTTATCTTATTTTTTAATCGGCTAAACAGCATGACAAAATTCCTCAATAAAATGTGACACCTAGAGTTTGTTTTAAGCATTTATTACCTCCCTGGAATTTTGACAGAGTGTTGAACGTCTTATCCTAAGGTAAATTGTGGTATTTTAAGCCTAAAATCTTTTTCTGTCAAAGAATACTGTAAACTATCGAAATAGTTCGGATAACTCTTTCACTCTACTTTTACTATGATTCCTAAGATTATACACCAGGTTGAACTCTGGAAAAATAACCAGCGATCCCCCTTCTTTGCTGAACTGCAAACTCGCTTGCGGGTGCTACATCCGGATTGGGAGTATCGCTTGTGGACAGAGGAGGATGCTCGTGCTTTGGTGGCACAGTCCTAATCGTATTGGACAGGTTAAAAATGTAAAACTTCTTCATATAATTTAGAATATCTATAAGCTTGAAGCTCAAGAGTAAATTCTTGCTCGACTTTTTCTCTAGCTCGACGTGAAAGCTGTTGCCAACGCTCTTCGTCTTGCAAAACCCAAGCTATTCCATTGGCTAAATCTTCAGCCTTAAAACACTTGGCGCGATAACCATTTCTCTCATGTTCAACAATATCTTTTAAACCTGTTGAATCAAAACAAACAACAGGTGTGCCACAGGCGAGAGACTCAGAAGCTGTTTGACCAAACGCTTCCTGAGTTGATGGCACAATCATGACGTTTGCGGCTGAATAGGCAAGTGCTAGAGCAATATCATCGTAAAAATAGCCGAGGTAATGAACTCTAAAACCCAAATCAATAGAATGTTCAGGTTTATATGAGCCAAAAATAACGACGTCTGTATTTTCTTGCCATCCGGATTGACTCAGATGCTTTAAGGCTAGTTGAAGCTGATGAAATCCTTTGCGGGAATCACTTGTCGCCCCTATTGCTCCAAATAGAATGAGTTGTTTATCCTGAGGTAAGTTTAGGAGTTCTCTCGTTAAGCGTTTATCCATGGGCTTATACTGTTCAGTATTGAGACCATTGGGAATCACCTCGACTCGCCGCTCCTGGAATAGGGGACTAGAAGTAGTGCATTTGGCTAGCCAGTAGCTAGGCGTCACTAGGGTGAGGTTGATATTTTTCCATGCTTTGGCTTTACGCTGCCATACCCAACGGGATAAATCCCAATCGTTATGGCTTTGGAGGATAGGACAATTACCACAGGAGTCAGTATAGCGATCGCAATCCTGGTTATAATGACACCCACCGGTGAACGCCCACATATCATGGAGTGTCCAGACGATGGGTTGCTTCAACTTATTAGCTAGGGTTTCAATTCTTAAGAAACCGCCACAAACCCAATGTAGGTTGAGGATATCAGGAGTTAGTTGAGCCACTTTAGGTGCGATCCCGTCAGGTAGCCATTCTAGAGACAAAGAAAGTCTGGTGATGTCGCAACCTGGATACAACCGTAAGGGCAAACAGTCCAACGTCGGTTTTAAGACACCCAAAGCCTTACTTAAATTGGATTTTGGAGCAAATACTGTTCTATCGTCACTCGATTTCTTTTCCACTAGCATTTGCGATGTGACCCCAAGGTGTTGGAGTCCCTGATGGAGGCGGTAAGCCGCAATAGCCGCGCCACCGCCAATGTCAGATGTACTCAGATGTAAAACCTGCATTTAATCAACCTGATGATAAAGATATTTAAATTTCCTTGTAAGAAGCAGCTTGATGGAAGCAGTAGCAAAATTTTAATCTCCTATTCTTTTATTATTGAATATTTAAAATACGTCTTACTTTATTCCGCAGTCTAGGCAACAAGCCAGGAAATTCTTGTTTCCACGCCAATTATTCTATCTGTGAATCACAAATGGTGGGTGTTGCAACGGGAAACTCATAGCTTCTATTGTAACACTAGCCCGGATAGAGTTTGGGAGGATCTCATTTTGGAAACACAATACCCAAAAGTAACGCTATTTCAATGGTTTCAGCTTATTTTTATATCAATTGTCCAACTATGAGTATACTAATACTATAGGTTTTTAACCTTGTCAAATGATCCAGGGGTACAATATCCCACTGTCACCCAAGCCATACAGCAAGCTGGGGGAGTAACTTGGCTGATATTCGCATCCCCCCTTGTGTTGGCTTAGGTTGGTAGCCGTTATTTATCTGGTTTAGCCAAATCGTGCAACATCCGATGATACTTTTCAGCGATTAAAGGTAATGCATAATAGGATTCTACATAAGTACGCGCTCTTTTTCCTAGTTCACGTCGCTTCACCTCAGAATCTATTAACTGAGTAATAGCTTCACGTAATTCTATAATGTTACGTTCTTTAACAAAGACAGCTACGTCTTTTTCTCTGATAGCATAAGAAATACCACCACCAGCAGTGAGTACGCAAGGTAAACCACAAGACATTGCCTCCAAATTAGCGACACCAAAATATTCTTCCCAAGATTCAATACTAATCGCATGATTTACAAAAATGTCTGCCTGATTTAAAATTTTAGGAATTTCATGATGACAAACAGGATTAATAAAAAAAACATATTCACTCAACCCGCGTTCTGCCACTTCAGCTTCCAACAAAGATTTCATCGAGCCTGAACCCAAGAATTGCAGTTGCACATTGTCGTGTGTTCGCAATAAAGGACTCATAGCTTCTAAAATATAAAATAGCCCCTTTTCTGGTACTATTCTGGATATAACTAACACGCGCAAAATGCCATCGTTTTCAGAACGTTGTGGTTTAAATCTTGTTGTGTCTACAGGATGACCCATAATTTTAAACTTAGGAGCAATAACATCATCAAATAGACCAAGATCTTGAAAACGTTCAAGGCATTTTGGCACGGTCACAATAATTCCTGTCGTATTCTCAAGAGCTTTTCTTATAATCAAGCGACGTTTTAACCTCCAACTCAAGTCTTCCGTAGGCTTTCTGATCGTCAAAGAAGCATCGAACCAAACAGGTTTTTTGCACCGATTTGCTGTTCTAATTGCCAGTAGACCTTGCGGATAAATAGTTGGATCAACAGTCAAAATACCATGCGTTTGAACCAAAAAAGGCTCGATGGTGTGTCCGTTAAGTCCCTGCAATTTAGGAAGCCCTAGCTTATTAAAGCTTCCTTTCCATGCTTTTTTAGGAATGGAAACAACTTGAAACGCTGAATCACTATAATTGTCATCTTCTGACTTTACTATCGTGAAAAAATAACCATAATGATCTTGAAGATATTTATAAATCAAGGTTTGGGATTCAAGTGCTGTACGATTACTAATAACTCCAGGGCGAAAAGAGACTATATTTTTCATGATTATTAATCTAGTTTAGAATGAAATTCTAACACAACTATTTTCCATGAACAATAAATATCAATTAAATTGATATAGATTTTTATTGAATATTTTTTTTGATTCTTGAAATAGCGGCATACAAGTTCATAGACCTAATTATTTTAATACCTATAAACCTCAATTCTTTAATTAAAAAGTTCATTAAAATTATAATTATAAAATAAGTGATGATTGTTGCTATTGTTGCTCCCATGGCACCGTAACTTGGAATCAGAAAATAATTAAGGATCAAGTTAATGATTGCGCCCATACAAGTTAAAATAAGACTAAATTTTAACTTTTTTTCTATCGTTAAAACGGTGCTTCTTGCCACGCCAAAACAAGCATTAAATTGAGACCATGCATAGACAGATAAAAGAGTTCCAGCCTCTGAAAAATCTGATCCATAAAGAATCTGAACGAGCTGATGAGACAAAAGTGAAACTGGAATAGTACTAGCTAACCATATCAAAGTTGATATGTCAAAATAAACCTGAATCTTATCGAGATAATCCTGATTATTTCTCTCTTTAAGTTCCGTCAACTTTGGCAAAATTGATGATGCTAATGTCATGGGAAATAAATCTAGGATTCGCGATATCTTAACAGCTGCTGCGTAAAATCCCAATTCGGACTTATCCAGTAACATTGAACCTAGCATTAACCGATCAATATCAGCATAAATATAAACAGCGATTCCTGCCGCAACCAGCAACCAACCTTCCTGTAGCAATTCTTTGGCTCGTTTCCAGCTTGCTTGCCATGATTTAATCTGATTCCCCTGGTTTTGATAAACTATAACTAAACCGATTGAACCCAACACCATCTCCGCCAATCTCGCCCAAGCAAAGGCAATTAGGGGAGCTTGTAGTTGAATTAGTCCAATTCTAATCACCACCATAAACACATAGGACAACCTCCTGGCAATAATTGTATATTTTGATTGGACTTGGGATTGGAACCAGAAATCAATCGTATTAAATGCATTAAAAAGAGTTCCGGCGGCGATGATGCCAACTAGCCAGTGAGTTAAACTGTCATTAGGTTGTAGCCAATGAATTGTTCCTAGAGCGACTAATAAGGTAATTAAGCCACCAGCTAATTGAAGAATAAATGTTGTACCTAGGGTTTCATTTTTACTTGTGGGAGTTCGAGCAATATCACGCACAACGAGAGATTGCAAAGCTTTCAGGCTAGCGAATCTAAACATACCCACAAAGCTTATCGCGTAGGTGAGCGTACCAAACTGGCTTGGTCCGAGATAGCGAGTCACCCATACCCCAACCACTAGACTCAATCCGAGTTCAAGAAATTTACTAAAAACCAGCCACCCGATATTACTGAGAACTTGGCGTAAACCCGGACTAAACTTTTGGGTGAGTGAAGCAATCTTGTCTAGCATTAATTAAAATGGTGTTCGTGATTAAATTTGGGTAATTCAGAAGGGGGTTTGTACGTACAAGCAAGAATGACTCAGTTTAATCCGGATAGTGATTATTGTTGTCAGTGGCGCTTATTTTTGTAGGAAAAGACGTTTTAGGCAACGCTAAGTGATTTTGTAAATGAGCAAAATTATGGGAATTTCCTCCTGGAAATTCCATAGTTAACTTGGCTGTCATTAACACATAAAATGCCCAACCACTAGATATAGAAACTAGAGTAGTCTCTGTAAAATTTGTTATGATTAACCAGGTAAAAATAACCAATGGCAATCCATCTGTACTATCTTTAGTTTGAACCAGATGAAGTACTCCGTAATAAATATTGATTAACAATGAAATGCTGAACAGAATCAATCCAATCCAGCCAAAATCCAAGCCTATATCTAAAAAACCATTTTGAGAATGTATTGCTTTATAGCCAGTTGGAGTTCTGATATTGAATGAGGGATCATTAGCTCCTCGCCACTCCTGCCAAAACCCTCCATATCCGTAACCAAACAAAGGATATTTATTAATGGCATTGATGACATCAGCCCAAATATATGTGCGACCTGTTAAGGTCATACTCTTACCTAATTTTTCAACGATAATGTATTCAGCGTTCTCAGTGATCAAAATCGCTAGAGATACGGCAATTGCTAGAAAAATGCCCATGCAGGCAAAAGCTGTTCTCGGTGGTAAACGTTTGAGAAATTTCATAAATCCTAAGAGAGATACTAATATAACAATTAACGCTTTCCCCATAGCACTCCCCGCTTGTGGCACAAATAAAGCTGCTAACGTTGCTAAAACTAGGAAGAGTAATTTATAGCTCTTAGATACATTGACAGATTTCAAGTAAAGTATTATCGCGCTTACAGCCATTGTCGGACCAGCATGATTTTTATGTCCTAAATGTTCTTTTCCAAAGACTAAAAAAAGAATTACAGCGATTCCATGATACCATGTTAATATGGTTAGTAATTCTTGCCAGCTATATTGTTTGCCAATATAGATTAAAAATAGAGTGACCCCTATATAAACGATGCTCGCTTTCAATGTGTATTCCGGAATATTAGAAAATAAAAAAGACAAAAATATTAGAAAAATATATGCACAAAAAAATAAATTTCCCCTTAAAAAAATCGACAAATCATAAACGAAGTTCTTAAGATTATTTTTTAATCTTGTTAATAATAGAGTAAGGCAAGTGATATAAGTTGCAAGAGTTAGGCTAAGAGTCGGCAAAGTTGTATCTCTCAGAGACAAGACCTTAGGATGAAACTTATTCATCAATCCCACGGTCACTCCCCCAATAATCATCAAGAATACAGTAGCACAAGCTTGTTCAAACAACCTAGCCCATCGGCTATTGGAGTTAATTAATTGAAATGCAATAAGAAAATAAACTGCCCCTGCTAAAACTAGTAAAGTTAGAATCAGAGGATGTAAAATTAGCTCTTTCATTTAATATAAATAACCTGTGATAGAGCAACCTTAAGCTTTTCTGGATTCAAGCCACCTGAAGGCTATAACGTTACGTTACCAATAGAAGTCGGATGGACGCCGCCTCCCCTACTTGAGGTGGCACGTCATCGTTAATTTTTTTGAACCAAATCTCAAAATTTAATTATACAGATAAAATTGGAGAGTATCCAGTCTACAGCCAAGAGATAGCCTA
>CAKZMA010000805.1 GCA_937127375.1 uncultured Coleofasciculus sp.
ATAAGGTGCGTCAAGCGGGGAATTATACGTCTCAGTTTATTGTTCCCATACCTTTCGTGCATATTTTATAAGGTTTTCGTGCACAGCCCAAGCCCTGAAAGCATTACTGGGCAATGGTTGCTTGTTAAAATCTCAAATGAAAACGCTATATGTCATATTACGTCCTGATGATTGCCCATAATGGCATGGCTGCAAGACAAACAAGGGATTTAGGCATTTTTATTGGAGCGTTTGACTGGACATAATACAGCGCTTTCCTCTGCTATGAGGTACAACATCAATCTAGCAGTTTGAGGGATAGCGGGCTAATACTATACTCCATAAGAGCGCGAAGCGCTGTATCATTTATCAATTGGGAGCCTCCCATTTTGGAAACAATATTATCCAAAGCGACGATAATTCAAGGGTTTCAGCCCCCTAAAAAGGGCTAACGTACAAAATTTGGATGCTCCCTATCAATTAGGTGTTTATGGTACAGGTTGGCTATCTGTGCTAATTACGGTTACATCTTTATACTCAACCAATTTAGTATGCCGCCCTTTTAGTCGGTTAAGGTGAAACAGAATTTGACCCTGTACTAAGGGAAATTTACCAATCACACAGAATAGTGCAAAAAGTCGGGCATCTCTCGAACTTAAACCTTGTTTTTGCATCCGGTAGTATATGCGATAGATCAGAATTGGATAACCGAGGAACAGCAGTAAACTTAATCCCTGGGTAAACCATGCCATGCTCAAAGCCAGCAGGGGCAGAACTAATCCCCAAAACCAAATACTTCTGCTTGGTCTGACCCAATGCCGTTCCGGACTGCGACCGTGTAACCAAGACCCTTCCGCGTAGGCATGACCAACGCGACGGTTGCGGTTCCACCACTGGCTAAACCGTTTGATGTCAGCATCGTGTCGGGTCATTTCGGCATCAATGCGGAGAATTTTCCAGTCCTTCCGCCGCAGTCGCACACATAGTTCCGGTTCACCACCGCCAATGAGAGTGGGATTGAATCCTCCCACCTGTTGTAATGCGTCTGGACGCATCATGGCGTCACCACCACAGGCTTTGGCTTCACCGATTGGGGTATCCCATTCAATATCGCATAAGCGGTTATAAGCGGAGGCGTCGGGGTACAGTTCGCGTCGCCGACCACAGACGACAGCAACATCTGGTCTGGCGTCGAGTTGGGCTTCGGCTTTTTCCAACCATCCCTCGACTAACTCGCAGTCACCATCGATAAATTGGACATATTTAATGTCGGGATAGGTGTTGATTAAATAGAAGAAGCCTTCATTCCGGGAGCGAGGAGACGCCATCGGTTTGGCTGGGTCGAGTTCAAGGACATCGACGCCGAGAGAACGGGCGAATTCTACGCTACCATCAGTTGAAGCCGAATCGACGTAGACGATATGAGCGACTTTACCAATGACAGAATCTAAGCAGCGACGCAGGCGTTCTCCTTCATTGCGTCCAATGGCTACTAATCCGATTTTTTTCTTACTCATACGCTGCTCTCCAACAAGTTATCTGTTTTTATTTCTTAGCAATTTTTAAATCAATCTTTTCATGTCTAATTATTTGCATTGGAAATCACCATAATCCTGCTTTTAAAAACTGGTTCTGTACTCAATTTAAGACTAACTCACAAGCGCCTGAAATCATATATTATTATAAACTATTATTATAAACCTATCCAATTGTGAGGAGTATCTTTCACCGTGGCTTTAAAATTTTCACAGGAGAGTTCGATTCCCAACCAACTGCCAAGCATAGCCAAATCTGGATCAAATATAGTCCATAGATAGTCTACCTGTTTCGGTTCAAGCTTAGGTCTTTTTTTCAAAGTCCACCAACTTCTGACCCAGGTTCGGAAACTTTTAGGGATAAACTGTCGCCTAACTTTCTGTAACACAGGTTGTTCGACCAAAAAGTCGCGTATAGCGTTTTTTTGCATCCGTTCACTGGAGATATTTTGAGCATTAAGTTCACTGTTCCAAGTCGGTTTTTCTCTGTAACCAATAAAGTGGCAAATTCGCTCTAATTCTGTCTGCGGATACTGAAACAGTCTTTCAAAGAATATAGGTAGCACCCGTATTTGACCAAAAGTTTCAAAATAAGGTTGTAGTTGTAGGCTGTAGCGACTGTACTCGACCAACTCAGGATGCTGATAAATCGCCTGATTAATATCTATAAAAATTCGTCGCTGTGTCCATTCGTGAATATACTGCGATACCAGTCGGTCAATCGGGTGGCGAATTATATAGATAAATTTCGCATTTGGCAAATGTTGTTTTATGCGTTTAACCGTATAAGGATATGTTGGTCGTTTGGTATAGTGGGTACTCGATTCACCGCACAGGGTACTATCCGGTGCTGACTCAAAATGAGATAGATACCATTCCATCCCCTTGGCATACTGATCATCGTTGCTGAAAAAATTGGGTTCTTTCAGCTCCGTCATAAAAATACCGTTTTGCACCGCTAGTTGCTCGTGCAGAGTGCTAGTCGCACATTTCATCGCGCCGATAATGAGAAAATCAGGAAATTTATTCATTTGCTCAGAGAACATGATGTTTTTTCTTTATTTCCCATCTTTCTTAGGCAAAGATGGGGATTTCATCGGGTCTAGCCAGTTAGTCCAAATATCCTGCGCTTGGTACTCACAAGTATGAGGATTTTTGTTGCCAACTAACTCACGAGCTAGTGAGATTGAGCGCCCAAGCAGCCAAAACAGATTAGCTGATAAAAGCCCTGCCCTACCGTAGAATTTGGTAAAGTATCTTGACCTTGAAGCATACAAGTAGGCTGGAGGACGTTTGCGCCTTGCCATATCCGATTTGACTGAGCCGCTACCGCCGCGAAGATGAACTATTCTCGCACTGGGCCAGTATAAAATTTTCCAACCAGCATTCCTTGCCCGCTGGCAATAGTCATTATCCTCGCGGTACATAAAGTATCCTTCATCCATCAAACCAATCTGTTCGATTACCTCACGTCGAATCAGCGCACAAGCAAAGCTAGTCCATTCAGGTTCGATTGGAGTATCGGACACTGGAAGAGGCACATCGTATCGTTTGAGTAGTGCAGTGATCGGCCCGGTTTGAGCCGCGCCAATTAATTCAGTAATTGGGATGCGATTTCGGAAGCAGCTAGTTTGAGGTTCACCATCGAGCCATTCCAGGCGAGGACTCACTATGCCAACTTTTGGATGAGCTTGCATCGCCTCTAGGAGTGATTGGATAGCTCCGGGACGTGCTATTGTATCACTATTTAGAAAGAGATAAAAATCTGCTGCTATCGCTTTTATACCCAAATTAGTACCAGCAGAGAAGCCTCCATTGGAATTCGAGGGTAACAGTCGAACCCATTGACCCCAATTTTTTGCAGTAATTGCCTGTTCCAGTTGTTCAACTGAGCTGTCACCAGAAGCATTATCTACTACTATGACAATATCTGAACCGACTTCAATTTCCTGTTCCAGTGAATTTAGGCAGTCGATTACAAGGTTGGGAGTACGGTAATTTACGATAATAATTGCCAGACGCATCGTCATATTTTAATTAAATTATTTTGGCTCTTCAAATAAATATTAGTTATCCTAAATTAACGGGTTAACTTATTCAACTTTAAGATATTCTAACGCCATACGTAGAGAATTTATGTCGATTCGTGTAGGTGATAAGGCCAATCTGCGGAAATTTTGTTTGTAGTCAAGCTCTCTAACAATATTCTCTTTCTCTGGAATCTGACCAGTGACTCCACACCATTTTCCCCCGATAGCAGATGTTGTAAGTCGATACTTGCCCGTTACGTATCCTGGATGAAATAACTCTACAAGTTTTACCGAATTACGATTAAAGACCAAGCTAGCCAGGGCTGCACCATGGATGCCTACTACAACAGTAGCATTCTTGGCTATTGACCACTGTTCAATAATTGGTAAATCTTCATAATATACTTTCTCAAATCCATACTCCTTCAACAGTCCTTCAACCTCATGTTCATTAATTATAGATCGAGACCCTTTTCTAGACAGGAATACCCTTTCTGGGGTAGGTTTATTTATACTTTCAAGGGTTAGTTTCCCAAAAATGCAACTGTACCATCCGGCATACATATTGCCTTTTGGACAAGTGGCTAAGATCAGGTTTCCTTGAACATCTCTATCCGTGCAAAGTACATCAAATCCCAAAAGCTTATAGGCATTTATCGCCATAGAACATGCCTTTGAGCGCAATATTACGGTTATTTGAGGAACAATTTCTTTAGCCGCTAATAGGGCTGGCACTACATTAGTTAATATATGTGCCATATTGCCATCAACATCATATCGAGCATCAAAAATATACTCATCTTCCATTTGAATTAGGGGAGTTATTTTTTTGTATAATATTTTGTAAAGTCTTTTAGGATGGTATTTTTTTTTCGGTTTTATTTCCAAAGATTGAGTTGAATCTGGTCGAATACTTATTTTTAATTCGGGTTTATTAACCTTATGACCTGGCATATAAATTTGCATTATACTTGCTGTGCCTGCATTTGCCAATCGAGTTGGATATGTAAATCTCATTGAGGGTGGCACATCAATAGTCTTGGAGGATAAAGTTTTTTTTAGGTCAATGTTCATAATAAAAAGCCAGCATTTTAAAAATTCATACAAGCGATGGTTGACCTCATTGGGTTATTTTATAGAATCTCTGTACAAATTTGACCAAATATTTCTTCGGAAAGTTGACAGAGTTCCTGATCCTTAAATATATCCCTGTAAAATGAATTTGATTTGTAATTTTTCCACCGTTCAAATATTGGCATTTGATTGGCGTTAATGTTAAATTTTTGATTATCAAAAGAACTTCCTCCCCCTTCACTAGGAACTTTAGTATATGCATCACCCGATATTTTAATTCCAAGCTTTTGCGCTATTGCATAACGATACTCTTGGCTCCTTACCCACTTATTATAATTAATACATATTTTTGGTAATTTCAATATTTTTGTTTGACCTATAAACTCTCTTGCATATTGCTTGTATGTATCAACTAAATAATCTCTGTTTTCTGCATTAATCCTATTGGATTTGAGTAAACTAGCAAAAAGATTAAAGGGATCTCTAAGGATTAGAACTTCATATCTATTGTGACTTGCTCCTACATAAGATTCGCGATTCACTTCAAACAATTCAAAAATATTATCATCCAATCTATAATTTTCATAGCTATTAATTAGACACTGCTTGGGAGTCAATTTTCTTATATAGTCTATATTAACCTTCGGATCTTTGTGACTGAAATTTGCTTGATTTTTTCGCTTTATAAAGTGCTTTATGCATCCGGTAAATACAGGTCTACAATTCCAGTACGGAATCTCTTTTACCGTTATTTGGGCAAAGGATAGGTAAGGATTTGGGTTATTCTTTCTGATGTTATTTAGGTGAACGACTACTCCAGAATATCCTTCTACTATCCATGATATGATAGCGTGATTTCCGCTTCTTCGTAAGCCAAATATACGCAACTCATTTAAGTTTTCTACGCTGAGCAAATTTTCTGGGTTCATTGTGGTCTTTTTTGTCAATTGGCTATATAGTCAATCAGTATCATTATACTATGCAATTTTATAATGGTACTGAAATAGGTAATTGAGAGCCTTTAGGAGCATCTTCCCCCTTCACCCAAAAGTTATAGGTATCAATAGCATTTCCTAGACTAGATCAAGAAAGAACTCGAAGTGCTTGAGACATTATTTTTTACTCGCTAGGTGTTGACGTTGTGCCGTTTGAGCCAAAGAACGCCCTGCTAGAGAAGCACGATTTTTCGTCTTTGTCTCTACATCTTGGATAACAAACCCAGCTAACCCTCCACAGGAAAGTATAAAAATTGGGTTTTCCATGGAATTAACCAGAGAATCAAACATATACAATGTTACAATCAACGCCACTATAGCAGCAGGTGCGACTTTAGGATGAAACCAGGTTGGCGGCGGATAGCGACTAAAGCAAAAGCTGATCACCGGCAGTAGCATCGCCACGTATAAACTCACTAAACCCACAATACCCCGGATGCCAAAAGCTTGCATCCACATACTGTCACTCAACGTATTATCAACTTTCTCTCCGAAGTGGTTATATTCATAAATGCGGTTTCGCCCCCATCCGCCCCACCCAAAAACTATCCGCTGCCGTGCTTTTTCCCCTAATGCTTCTTCGTTATTAAATCGTGTTTGTAGGGAAGCTGCCCGTTCCTCATTCGTTACCTGAGCCATAAACGAAACCACCTGATCGGCTCTTTCCCCCGTAAAAGTACCAGCCACCCCCATACCTAAATAGAAGAACATCGCTCCAATCAGCAGTAATAGGGGTAAAGACGTCTGAAACCAGCGAATAGTCAATAGAATAACAATCCCAATTCCTAATTGTATTAACGCACCTGTAGATTTTGCAAGTATAAGCGTGATCAGTAAGACTGACACCAACCCACCCATGGGAATACCCCAAACTTGCTTAATCACCTTAGCTTGCCACAGCCAAATCCCGATCACTGTTGCCGTCAGTAACCACGCCGCCACTGCCAAACCATGTTGCATGAAGACTTGCGGTCTAAATCCCCCATAACGCATCGTTTGGGCAAACATGTGAGGAAAGAAACCGTAAACCATGCGGTGTAGCTGTGGACTCATGCGGATTTCATACAGACAAAAGGGGATATAGATTAAACCGCCAATCAATATACTAATTACTAATAAGCGCAGCTCCCGCAAATTATTGAAGTAGATACGACCGATAATATAAGGCACACCCCAAAGCAGCGTTTGATCGAGAACTGATGACATGCCATCGTGAACGCCCAAGTTGTTACTGATTGATGAAGCCAACGGACATAGACACCAGATTAGCATGGGCAGGTCTAGCCAGCTAAGTTTAAATGAACTAAAACGTCCGATATCGAAAATAAACGTAGCCAGCAAAACGCAGTAAACAGTTGCTGATACTCGCGTATAATCAGGCAACCCCGGAAACAAAAAAGCCGTTTTTTGGGGAAGGAATAGCCAAGCGACAATGAAGCTGATTATCACTGCCTTTGGGGATGGAAACCGAGTAAACAAATATAAGACCAAGGGGATGAGGGCAAGCATCGCCAGTTGCGCTATAAAGTTCATAGGCTTCGGTTTCGGTGTGGCTAGTAACTTGAACTTGCAGATATATTACGATTCTAACTCAGTCGTTTATTTAGACCAATGGGAGAGATCTCGATTGAGAAATTCAGCTAATCTCTGATTCGGTTTAGCAAATCTTTTTAACAACATTTGACGAGTCTCTGGACGCATCGGCGGCGGTAGGTATTCTTTTTCAATCCGTTTGCCGTAAGCTGTTTCCTTCAACAATCGGTAAAAGCCGTCACGCCACGCTTGGGGCAGCAACGCAGCTACCGGATAAATACCAGGTATAGCTCGCAAAGGAGCCGTAATCTTTGAGCGATTGGTATCCTGGAAAAAACGACTCGCCTGATTGGCAACCAGACCCTCCGCTGGCACTAAATCAATGCTATCGTCGATGCCAATAAAGTTACAAACTTTGCGTAATGTATCTGCGGGTTGCTTGATTAAGTCATCCATCAACAGAAATAAAAAGGCTTCCTTGGGAAAAAATTTAAGATACTGTTGAATCTGAAGCATATAATTGCTGCTATCCAGACTAACACTGGTTTTATGAATATGTTCTTCAAAGGTCTCTTTAAATTTTGCACCCCGATTAAGCTGTACATAGTAAGAATAGGCTCGCTCCACAGGATGTCGCATAATATAAATTAACTTAATAGTTGGCAAATGCTGAGCAATCCGCGCTGCTGATTCGGGAAATAGAGGGTACTTGGTATAGTCGGTGGAGGCTTCACCACAAACCTGATGCTCTTGAGAACCTTCAAAAAGGGTCGCATAATACTCTATGCCTTTGGCATAGTTCTGATCACAGCCAAAAAAATTAGGTTCTTTGTAGGAATAGGGCTTTTGAGGAATATAAGTCGTATTTTCCTTAACAGGTTGATAGAATTGGGGATGACGACATAAATATTTATACAAAGTTGTTGTTCCTGATTTGGCAGCACCAATAATCAAAAAATCTGGTAAGCGCATTACCCTTATCTCTTAATTAAAATATGTTCATTGTTCCAACACGACTTCCTGATAACTCCCCGACTTAACCACCTTTCCCTTCTCCAACATATAAACGCGATCGCAGTTTTCAACCGTAGACAGGCGATGAGCAATCACAATCAGGGTTTTCGTCCCCGCCAGAGCGTTAATCGCCGCCGTTACCCGACTCTCTGTCTCATTATCCAATGCCGCCGTCGCTTCGTCCAGTACCAAAATTTCCCGTTCATGATAAATCGCCCTCGCAATCCCTATCCGTTGGCGTTGTCCCCCCGATAAACGTACCCCGCGTTCACCTACCCCCGTCTTTATCCCATCAGGCAATTGCTCAATCAATTCCTCAAGCTGCGCGGCTGCGATCGCTTTGTGCAATCGTTCCTCATCAATCTGCTCATCAGGAACACCAAAGGCAATATTCCGTTCGATTGTATCATCGGTCAAAAAAATCGATTGGGGAATATACCCAACTAAATTTTGCCAAGAGCGCAGATTATCATAGATGGATACACCATCCACTTTAATATCTCCACTCTCTAGCTCCAAAAGCCCTAGTATCACATCTACTAAAGTCGTCTTTCCAGCTCCCGATTTGCCAATTAAGGCAATCGATTCCCCTTTCTTAATTTTAAAAGAAATCTGGTCAAGCGACAGTTCTGAAGCCTCCGGATACCGATATGTAACATTAATTAACTCAATTTGCTTGGCAAAGCTAAGCGTTTGATTTCCTTGATTTTTCCCATGAGCTGAGCCATTGACCCTTGCATCTGGCAGGCTTTCTAGACGATTTTGAATTCTCTGTTTCTCTATTTCCTTCAGGTCTAAGTAGAGCATATCAAGCGCATAGCTAGAGGTTCGCATTTTTGCCATGGACTGAACAAATTGGCTTGATGCTGGGATTAAGCGTACTGACGCCACCGCAAAAACACCCATCACAGCCGTCAAATCTTGTCCGCTTTCCGTGAAGAAAACATGAAACAGAGAGACAAAGAGAACCACAAATACAATTAAACTGGTTTTAATAAAAATGTTCGGTAATATATTAGACGCTTGTGATAAAGTAGCAGCTCTAGCATATTTTTGAGCTTGTTGGTCTATTTGATTTTCAAAATAGGATTCACAGCCAATCACCCGTGTCTCTTTTAATCCACCTAGACCGTGGTTAATCGTACCAATCATTTCTTTTTGAGTTTGCGATTGGATTCTGCCCCATCGCTTAAATCTATGCCCCAATTTACTAAATAACAAAAATGTGGGGACTAAAACAACCAAAACCATGACCAAGAGCAAGGAATTGCTATATGCCATTAATCCCGTTAAAACGCAAATCACAATTCCATTGGTCACAAATATGAGTAGAGCGAGCAAACACCCATTTGTAAACATATTTGTCTCAGTAATGATATTTCTAATAATACTGGCTGTATTTTGATTTAAGTGGAATGTATAAGGGGCTTTTAAATATGCCTTGAGTAACCGAGATATCAAGATTGATTTTTGCTTATGGGTGTAGCGAAAAATATAGGTTTGAGCTGCAAAATAGAGCAGGGCTTGAATACAGAAAATGGCAATAATAATAAATCCGACGATGGGGATAAATTGCTGAGGTGTCTCACATCCTGACTTTCGATAAGCCCAGTCGAGTACAGTAATACTTTGAATCGATTCTGGGTTAGTAGCTAGGCTGATGAAGGGTCCGACCAAGCCAATGCCAAAGGCTTCTAGAATCGAGGTAAAAATAAATATTAGTAAGAGAAAGATAAGACCTTTCCGGCTTCCCGTGAGAACGTATAAAACTTTGGAAAGATAGTCAATCATCTGGATAAGTAGTTTGTTTGAGTTTTAGAGTTTATTGCCCTGAACCGCCCGCTAAGGGGAAGGGCACACGTCTGTCATGCGTGTCAACTTAAGCGCCAAAAGCTCGACTGGCAATCTTTTCACCCTTATCCCCTAACCCCAACTCCAGACCCCCCTCTTTCCCCCCTACAAGAGGGGGGAGGACAAAGGATGCTATCGCTTTTTTCCATGGGAAAAGGGGAACCCTCCAATAAAGACGCTTCCAAAACACACTTGGAAGATGACTTCCATCCCGCTTCTTTATTGCTCCCCTCTCCCCTGGTGGGAGAGGGGCTGGGGGTGAGGGGGTTGAGTTTAAGTTGACACCAATGACCTCTATGCGCCCCTACGGACGACCTTTTTTGATAAACGGGATTTTCTTTGATCGGCAATACACATAGAATGCTGAAAGTGGGTTTGGTTATGACCACAGTGTTGGTTTTATAATAAAAGGCTATAGCTAAATTCACTTACACTCGGGTACGGTAGCCAATTTATCCTGTACTCTCCTAATTTTAGAGGATAAATAGCTCAACTGTTAACCTTGCCTGGGAAACACTTTTTGTCACAGAGGGTTGAGCAGAGGGCGACCCGAACCCATTAAGTAGCTAGAGTTGTTAATTGGTGCAAGCGGGTCGCCCCTACCTGTCACGGTCACGGGATGTGGTGCAACGAAGGAAGGTAAGTTTTGACCCTTAGCTTCCCTCGATGACATGGCGTCTCTGGTGTGTAGGGGCGGGTTTCACGACTATCTTTTCGGTTCCACCCAGATGTGATTAAACCCGCCCCGACTCAGGGTTCTAGACTTGGTGAAACCCGCGCAGGCGGGTTTAGTTTGTGTAGCTGCGGTTTTAACCGCCCAGCCAACGTTATCAAACCAGTTCTATTTGCGAGTCATCCCCAATCATAAACCGCAACGCCTTGGGACGCCGTGGGGCTACACTTAACTGCGCCCGTTGTCCAATCACACTATCTACAATCCGCTGCTGTACCCCAATCACCTTCGCCCCCTGTAAAATCACACTATGCTCTAAATCCGTATCAACCAGCGTAACCTGGTCAGCTACACTACTATAAGGACCAATAAAACAAT
>CAKZMA010000806.1 GCA_937127375.1 uncultured Coleofasciculus sp.
AGTCACTGTGGGAGAGCGTATTAATCCGAGAATGCTGACACTTCTACCGGGAACGGGTGAACGATTGTATGGAAGTTAGGTCATTTGCCCTGGAGCCTTACCAAACTGTAAGTATTCAACTGGAGATGATATTATTGCAGCTTCAGATTGTCCGAAATATCCTGAAGTAGCTGGTTAATACGGGCGATCGCGTCATCGGATGGCTGTGATTCTCCACCGAGTTCAATTTGTACGTTCAGCTTTAAGTCTATACCTGCTGCTGCATTTTTGATCTCGGCAATCTTTTCACCAAGTTCTTGAATTTCGTGGGTTTGTAACTCGGCTGAGGCGATGAGACGATTGGTTTTGGTTTTGGTGGCGGATAGGTTGGTTTGGTAGTCAGAGGATTTGTTCTCGGAAACAACAAACCTTTGGGTTGATGAGGGTTTAACGGGAACTGAATCAATAGGTTTGGGTTGATTAGACTGGGGTAATTGGAACTTAACGGATGAGGCGCTGGCAAAGTTGCAGGGCCAGTTTTGAGAATCGGGTGTCAATTCAAAACGACCTGATCGAGCAGCGCCTTCAATGGCATCTCGTACCGTTTGCCAAGGTAGCGGTTGTCCGACTTTCTCAACTAATGCGTTATAAATCCTTCGGGCTGTTGTGGTGGTGTTGCTCCATGCTTCGGGTAAAGTATCAGGTAGCACGTCATTGATTGAAAGCGGTTCTGGAGATGGCTGTAATTGAGCTTCATTGGTCAATACTCCAGCAGGAATATCTTCGGCTAAAAAGCAAGCTTCTCCACTAATTAGGCATAACTGACCGCTTTTAACCGCTTCGGAAACGGCAGTATCAATCACAGCCGGTTCGGCGCGGGGAATGGGTAAGGGTTCGGAGTATCCTTCATATTGAATCTGTACTACATTGCTACCAGAGAAATAGTCATAAACCTGGCTGAGTGCGATCGCGTTATTTGTCCATAACTCTGGAAGTTGTTCGGGTTGCAGTAGTGAGGGGGATAATTCGCTGAGAGTGGCAAATTCTGGCAGCACTGCCTCTAGACTAGCTTCTTTCTGGGCAACTTGGCTGGGTTGTTCCCGCCAGAATGTTTTGAACGAGTGGTCTGAACGCATATAGCGCAGCACAAATGTTCCATTTTGGCAACCATGAATTAAGGTGTCCAGAATGGATTGAGTGTTGAGCATTTTGGGTAGACTGGGACGCTGGGCAAATGCTCCTACTAAATCTTTGACATAGCGAGATTCTTCGCCTTCCTGCCACAAGTCATAGGCACCACCGGGAATAATGGCATCAGCAGTAATGGCAGTTTCTTGAATTCGCGCCTTTTTATCGGCTTTAATTAGATTGAATAGAGGTTCATCGGTAACGTTAATTTTGAATGCCTGAATGTCGTTATTTTCGGCAACCGTAACCACGATGCAGTAGGCTTGCTCGATCGCACTGGAAATTTTATGTTTCGAGTCTTTTAGGTTATCCTCCAGTCGTTTCTGACGGGAGGCATCAATGTCCTGATTTTTGAGGAGTTGTTGGACTTCTTCCCAACCGAGGTAATCGCGAATTCGGGAACGGGCAGCATCTAAACCACTGCGGTCGGGTACAACTAATACTACAGCATTGCGGTTTTTGGCGCGAGGGTTTTCTGGACTCGTGTTTTCATTGATAAATCGGGCAGCATAGGCGCTAGGATTACCAGAAGTGGAGGCGGCTTGGGGTTCAAGAACAGCATAGTGGAATTGACCGTCATCTTCGATATCTTTGGGATATTTAGGTAGCAGATGAACTTTAGCACCAGCCGCATTTGCCCCGGCGGTGAGGTGGTTTTTCAGCTTTTTACTCTTAATTTCTGTCTGTAATTTTTCTTCTACTAAGTCATCAGACACCCGATTTTTACACGCCTCGTCGTGCATTTGTTTGAGGTTGGGTTTGGAACCTAAGCGCCAAAACTTGGGTAATTCGGGTTTTCCTGATGGCGAGTGGCTATCTTGCAGCATCTCTTCATCCAGAAACCATGACACGTTAAGCCAATTGAGGAGGGCTTTTTCCAGTTCAATTTTATCGGGGTTGGTGTGTCCTAGGAGTAGGAGTAATTCTCGCGTTAGGGCTTTTTGACCGATGGGTTGAGAATGGAGGAAGGTGGCAAATACAGCTTGTTCGATTTCTCGATATTTAACGCCAACGGTTTCTGATTGAATTTGCCGCGCTTTGGCTAGTTCTCCTTCGATGATATTATTCCAGTCTTGGCGTTTGCCTTCGTATTCTTCGGTGGTGGCAATGTTGGTTAATTCCCGCGCTGCTTCGGAAAGGGTAGCTTCACGGGAGTCACCGATAAAGACATTTGCAGCAATGAGGGGGGCTTTATCCCAGGTTTCGGCATCCCGGAGGGCGAGGGTGAAGGTTCGCAAGACACCACGAGTCCGCTGGAAACCATCCAATTGCGTCCATTTGGTATAAAAGATTTCGGTTAAATCGGGGTGAAAGGGGTAACTTTGGAGAAAGCGCTGTTCGGCTAAGTTCTTTTCTTTGTTGGTTTGTTCGTCTAAATTGGCGATACCTTTGAGGGCGGCGACAACTTGGGGAGAGAATTTAGTGCGATCGCGGATAGAATCAGGGGTAAATAACCGACGCCGTAGCACTTCTGCGACATCATCTTTGCCCACAGGTTGCACTCGTTCTTCCTGCTGTCGCTGGAAAATAGCAGCAATATCTTGAGTTAGTTCTCTGCCAAATTTATCATTTTTACTAGGGTCAGAGGCGAGTAATGAGGCGACGATGGCGCATCGGTTGACTTTGGTGACGGCTTGGGTGAGATACTGGAAGAAATTAACCAGACGCGATCGCCACTTTTTCTCTAATCCCACTTTTTCATGGGCGTAGATAAGGACTTCATCAATGAGAATCAGGGTTGAGAGTCCCTGCTGTTGGGGTAGCGCTAGTAAATTTGTCAGTAAATTTTCAGCGGGGGCGCTGTCTCGTTCTTCCTCTTTGCCCTCTGCATGGAGTAATTTTAACCCATCCGCACCAGCCAGTTGAAAGGCTAGAACACTCCAAGGATTCTTTAGCCAGCGTTTTTCCCCATCGGGACTGCGGACTTCCATGCCTTTTTCAACATCCAGCTTATCGAAGGTGAGGGCAGCAACTCGCGCTGGGGGTGGGGTAATGCCGATGTGGGTGATAAACTCGTCTACGGCGGGTAAGTCTGGCAGGTTAGGGGGGTCATTAACCAGATGGAATAGGGTAATGAGAGTGTGAGTTTTACCGCCACCATAGGTAAGTTCTAACTGTCGGATGGCTTTCTCACTTTGACCCCCTAATCGCAGAATCACATCTTTTGCAAGTTCCCGTAGGGCAAAGGTGGGGTAGGTGAGGGCAAAAAATTCTTCTGAGTTTTGATAGATGGGTTTGGCACATCCCATCATGACATCATAGAGGTCAGCGGCAAAGATAGAGAGGGGGAGTTCTCCTGATTTTAAGTCGTCGCGGAGTTGGACGATTTGATGCCAAGGTTTGAAGGTACTCATGGTGATAGTTTAGGGAATAGGGAATGGGGAATAGGGAATAGGGAATAGGAATTGATGCAAATAGCGTTTGTCAGAGGGTTACTGTTCAAAACGCAGGTTAAGTTGGTCTGTACCGCTTCTGGCGGCGATGTGATTGCTAATACTTTCGAGTAAGGCGCGTTCGTCGCTTCCGGTTGCGGATAGTTCGATTAAGGCTTGCAGCAGTTGTTGAAATAGAGTGTTGCGGCGTAGTCCTTTATCATCTAAATAGTCGTCCACTTTTGCCACATCTCCGGCTTTCCATAGGCGCATGAGGCGGTGAACTTGGTCAATTAGGGGAATCGGACGCCCACCGGCGGCTTCATAACCCATGCCTTTGCGTTTGCGCTGCTTCCAGGTTTTGAGTTTGACTTTGCTACCTGTCCCTTCTTGGGTGTCAGTATCTTCGGCGTTTTCTTCCTCGTCATCGTCATCTTTGGCTTTGGATTTTCCACCAGTCCGGGCTAGGATATCAAATTGGTCAGCTAAAGCTTTATCGGAGAGTCCACAGGAAACGGCGTAGAGGATGCAAGCACCAATGGGGGCGTCTTCCATGGCAAAGTCATGGCGGTGGAGGAGGTAGTACGTGGTGATATCATCGAGTCCGCTAACGTCTTCTGTCCCACCGACTTGAGAGAGAACTCGCCCGACGACAAAATCTAAAACCAGGCGGCGAACATGGGTGAGGAATTCTGTGACACTCAGCAGTTTGCCTTGTTCGTTGGCTTTTTTGACCACGGGATATTTGCTGTAAGCTTCCATTGCTGGACCCGTAGCCGCCCATACGAAGTCCGGACCACGAATCCCTGCATCCCAAAATTCGCGCAGTTGGGTGGTGATGTTTTGGCGCATTTCGTCGAGGACGCGGTTATCCCAGCCGGGACGGGCTGTGGCTGGGCGTTTTTTGCAGACTAGCCAGACGGATGAAGAGAGGGCGGCGGAGGAAAGCGATCGCGTTCTAGCTTGGCGTTCTGTTTGAATGGGCCAGCTACCGTCTACAATAAATCCAGCACGGATGATGGCAGAAACTAAAGTTTCCCATGCGTCGGGGTGTTTATGGGCAAAGACGATAACTAAACGTCCTTCTGGTTTGAGGGCTTTGTGGCAGTTTTGGAAGACGCGATACATTCCCTCTTCATAGTTAGCCTTAGATGCTGCTTTATCACCCCCAAAACGGCTAGCATCATCAATTAGTTCACCATCGTTATTTTGGTGGTTCCATTTTGGTGCAAGTAATTCTTGAAAAGCTGCATCAACTTCTGGAAATAAATTTTTTAATATACGACGCAACCAAATATAGAAAAAGTCCATTAAATCTGAGTAAGGGATAGCATCGTAGTATGGCGGATCGGTCAAGATAATATCAACATCATTTAGTGTTTCCGTAATTGCACTATGACGAATATTTTGAGGGATTGCTTTACTGGTAGCAGCTTGAGTAAGGTGTTCTGTAACTAGCATTACCCAATCAAAAGCACTGGTATAACCGCCACTTGTTTCTCCTAAAGGATTGACTTCAGCAAAATCCCATAGAATCGGTAAAGCAAAACGGGCAAAAGTTCCCTCGATATTTTCGCCGCCCTGATTCCAACGTGAAACAGTGCTACTTTGATTTGCCAATCGGTCAAACATAGTTGCCAAATAAGCGACAACAGCCTCTATCCAATCTGATGGGTACTCATTTTTTGACATAACATCGCGTACAGTGCGAGTTTGCTTAACAAAAGTTCCCAAGGCTAGAAGTTGACGAGGCGTAAATAGCTTGTGCCACTTATCAAAGCCATAAGCATCTACAGAAAATGCACGGCTAGCACCACTTCCACCTTTCGGCGTCGGTTCCTCTGGCAACCCAAACGGAATCTCAGCAAATACCCCTTCTAATTCCTCCTCAGCCTCAGCCGCCATCTGAATTTCTTCTGCTACTGGCAAGCGATACTCTTTCCCCTTCTCCCCATCCACCACAACAGCCGTCATCACTGCACCCAACCGTCCAGCTTTCCCCTCTAACCGAATATCCTGCATCGTCATAATCGAGGGACAACAAGGACAACTTGCCCCAGATTTGGACATCGTACCCGCGCCAATCTTTTTATCATGTGCCTTCTTCTGTGCCGAATTTCCCCCTACCACAGGCACATCTGTCTCAACACCAAACACCACACCCGTCTTATCCGCATTCGGTTCCATTGATAGCAGCACTCGCTTCTTATCCTTCTTACAAAGCCAGCGAGTTTTCAATAGTGGAACAGTCGCCCGACAGCTTTTACACTTAACTGTTCGCGCCCATAAATACGCCACCGTTGGCTTGCCATCCACCACCGGATAAAACCGTTCTAAATCCCCCTTCGCCTGTTGCAATACCCACCACCCCCAAGCCCGGACGTGCCATGCTAAATCTGCCTCTAGTGTCGCGGTTTCTGCTGCAATTAAAGTAAGCTGTAGGTCATCATCTTTATCAAATCCCAGCTTTTCCAATTGCTCACGTAGCGACTTACCTTTGTAACCCTGTGCCTTAAAAAAAGACTCCATAAATTCTCGGTCTTTCAGCACAAACGATGGCAAAGGACGCTTCTGACCCGCTAACTTCTGCGGATATTCCAAAGTACACTTGAGAATAAACCAAGCCACAGGATTAATATCAATCGCCGTCGCCTCACACCCCAAGCGCATCGCCTCCAAGGGAATAGCACCACCACCCGCAAAGGGGTCTAAAACTTTCGGCGCACGCCCCTCATACGCCTCCCGAATTTTCTCTTTGAACCAATCTAAATCCGGACTCGATTCTCTCCCCCAATGCAGAATTCCGCCTTTGGTTTCTTCCTTGATTGTTTCATTCGCCTTGCCCTTATTTTTGGTCTTTTCAACAACTGTGCCGCCCAATCGTTTGAGGAGTTCATCCCGTTCTTTCTTATTACCAGGGTCAGGTAATAGGGTGGCAATCAAAGCCGCACGACAAGCGGCTAAAGGTCGTCTGGCGGGCCAGATGTGTAGGGTAGAGATATGTCCGTGTCGAACATTCTTTTCGTGAACGGAATCAATCGAGGTTTGCTTCAGGGGGAACGCGACTTCAATTAGGCGGGGGGAATCAGTCATTTTAAAGTTAAAGAGATGGGTTGGTTATAATTATCCAGCCTGGGGCATGAGCGGAGAAAAAGAAAGGGCAATTACTTGCGCCAAAACATCAGCTACATTGCGGTTAGTCAGTTGGGCAAAATATTCGGCTTTTTTGTATATCTCATCTGACAAGTTTAGGGTAATTTGAGTGGTCATCGTTGTTCAGGTTGATTATACGCTGGCTGATAGTATTTTTCCCTAGTATTACTCCTGAGCAGCTTGAAAAATTGCTTGCTCATCAATGACTATACGGGTTTTCGTGTTTACTATTAATTTACCAAATGGGTCTTGAACGCGCCATAATCTGGAATGAGAACTGGCACAATTAAACACTACATAAAGCCAGTATCGTTCTCGCAAATTACAAGCCGCCACCCACTCATTCTCAGTTAACTCCACAGCGCCAATCTGCGCCCGCCCTTTTACTTCTATAGATAACTGCTGTCCATCGCTATACCGAGACAGCAAATCGAAACCGGGATAATCGGTTAATCCCGCCTCCCGCGCTAATGGGGGCGTGGAAACATTCTGCACCACAGCCCCCTGAGACGCTTCAAACTCCCAAGCTTTGCTCATCGCCATGGCTTCTATCTGCTTATCCTGACGCTTCCTCTGTTCTGGATCAGTCGATGGTATCACCAATGCATGAGCCAAAAACGCTACCTCTGCGGGTACAATCAACTCAGGTTCACGGTGTAATGTTGCGATTGCCTCTTCTCTGATCCTCGCCAACTGTCGCTGGCGATTCTTGATTTTAGTCATTTCCCCCTTAGCACGAGAGTCACCCGCATTGACCTTATCCCTTAATCGTAACCGCCTCGCCGCTAGTTCTGCTTCCTGATAGTCATACCCCCGCTTGAGAAAACTCTCCCGTTCTGGTACTGTTTCTACCAATGCCTGACGGTGTTCCCTAACTAATGATTGAGCAACAAACTCTAAGGCATGGGCTTTAGCCAGTTGGCACAGTTCCGGTGCTTTGGTAACCAAAGGCATTCCCTGTGGCGGTATTACTTCACCCTCTTTTAACAGCGTCAAATACTCCGATGGTGCGTCCTCAATTTGACCATCTGCCCGTTGTTTTAAACCAATTAACCGAGAGTCGAGAATTTCCTGACGCGCTAACTGTCGTTGAGTCGAGTCCGCTTTTCTCACCACAGAAATCAGGGCAATATGAAATAAATAAGGTTGCTGGACATTCGCGTCTATAAATACACCCCCTCGCAACGCCGCTTGAGCAAATTTGCCGCAAACATACTCCCGAAAGCGGTCAAATACAGGTTCCCCAGGATGGAGAAAAACCGCTTCTCGTTTATTTTTAGGTTTATAAACCGTAAGGCGACTACCTTGTTCAGGAGGATAGGCGTCTAATAGCGGCAACAACCAATCCAACGCCCCAGGCTGAAGCGCTTGGAATGAAAAATAACCGTCCAAATCTCCCTCAATTTCAATATCTACCAAGGGCGCAGCTTTTTCGATAAACCGCCGGACGTATCCCGGTAACAAGCGGCGCAATTCTTCATGCTGGCGTTGGGCATTCAGTTGGGGCAATTGCGCTCTCACCTCGCCAGTTTTGCCGAATAAATTGGCGTCTTGCTGCTGTAATGCCTGAATTTGTTCTGGGGTTAACTGCTGATCAATCTCTCGTTCTGCCTCCTCAGCCCCCTGATCCGTGATCGCCTGTTCCATATAATTTTTGATAGAAACACTCTCAAAAATGCGACCCACCACATCAAATACTTTATCCGAACCCAAATCTCGGCGAATTCGCTCTAACTTATCTAAAAGTGTCTTCAGTACCCGCCCTTCCCTAGTCTTCCCAGCCACTAAATTAATAATAATGACCGGATCATGGGTCTGACCATAACGGTGAATCCGTCCCATCCGCTGTTCTAATCTCGCCGGATTCCAGGGGATATCGTAGTTAATCATTAGCCAACAAAACTGCAAATTAATCCCCTCACCCGCCGCATCAGTCGCCACCAAATACATCGCACTGCCCTCACCAGCAGGTTTGCGGAAAAACTCAACCTGTTCATCCCGTTCCTGATAAGACATCCCTCCATGTATCTGGGCAACCTGTCCCGTAAACCCCATCCCTTCCAGCCGCCCCACCAAAAAATCTAGGGTATCGCGATGTTCGGTAAACATAATAATTTTTTGGTTTTTGTAGTCAGGACTACTGATAAAATCCCGCAATTTGGCAAACTTAGATTCTTCTGCTGTCTCATCCACTTGCATCGCCAAATCCAGCAAGTTTTGAACCACAACTCGTTCAGTTTCCAATTCCTCTAATGAAACAGCCGCGATTCCTCCCAACGCCTGATTTTGGGCAACTTCACTCTCTTCTTGAGAGTCCTCAACCCCCTCTTCATCTGCTGTCTTTTCAGCCAAGGTATCGCGCACCTCCCTGTCCAAACGCTGTTGGCGACGGCGCAACTCTGCCATCGAAATACGACCCGATTCAATATCAACAATCAACCCCTCCAGCCTTTCTAAACGGCGTCCAAAGGACTTCATCAGCGCATAGGTAGAACTCGCCAAACGCCTTTGAAACACGCTCATTGCCAACTTTGCTGCCGAGCGATTTAATATCCGGGCGCGGTTATAATACAATTCAATATAGTCCGTAGTTTGATCATAAAGTGCCTGTTCGCTAATCTCTCCCTGAGTTAACTCATAGCTCAAGGTATCTGACACCCGCATCGGATAAATAAGACTGCCATCGTAGCGCACCATTTCTTCCTTAACGCGGCGTAAAAAATGCCGCTGACGAGCTTCATGGGGATAAGCGTTGAAGGCATCAAACGTAGACAGTACCTCCGGTTCCAACAATCGCCACAGGTAGTAATAGGGAAAATCTTTACCCTGATGAGGGGTAGCCGTTAGCAGCAGCAGATGATGACAATTCCAAGCCAGCGAAAACCGCTCATCTTCTGTCTCAATTCCCGTCAACGCCTCGGCTAATCGATACCGTTGGGTTCTGCGAATATAAAAATCAGGTTCGCGGTCAGCTGATAGCTTGTGGGCTTCGTCAAAAATAACTAAATCATAGGGAATAACCTCTGGTTCCTTTAAGCGCGAGAACATCCGCTCTCCAGCTAACGTATCCACGCTCACAATCAGCAAATCACTATCAGCACCGATAAAAGGATTATCAGACTTTGCTTCACTACCACTGGCAATACGAAACGGTAGACTAAAAAGCGATATCATTTCCCGTTCCCAATTGCCCACTAACCCAGCCGGGGGAACAATCAAAACTCGATTAATCAACCGACGGCTCAACATTTCCCGAATATAGAGTCCCGTCATAATCGTTTTACCCGCCCCAGCATCATCAGCTAAGAGAAAACGCAGGCGGGGTTGCTTGAGCAGATACTGATAAACCGCAAGACGCTGGTGTGGTAGTGGTTCAATTAGAGAGGTTTCCGTGGCAAACGCTGGGTTAAAAAGATGTCCATAGGTCAAACGTTCTCCCTCCGCAACAGCCCAAACCATCTTAGGATTGCTCAGAAAATCGATTTGAAGGGGGCTTTCCACGATTACTGCACTTGAGTTAGTTGTAAACCGTTCCGGATTTCCCGCACCAGCGATACAATATGGCTCGATTGAGTGGTCATGGTGAGAGAATTTATGCTTTCTTCGTTAAGCCTAACCCACCCTTTTTCATCTTGCACAGGGTATATTTACGGATTTTGCCTCCACGCCGGGTGATCCCAAGTCTTCCACGCTGGCGTCAAAGATTCTAGAATATCTACAGGTCGTTAAACGTAAAAAATAGTTTTTTTGTATAAAATATTACTTTTTTATCGGCTTCGGCATAGGATTTCGATTACTGGACTGGTGTTCTAGCGTGGGACTTACTGCCTTCCCCTTTCCCCTCACCCTTAGTTAAAGCGATCGCCATTGGCATATCTGCCATCCTTGGTTCCGAGGGTTAAGTTTTATTGCAGAACAACAACTAATTTTGATTCCTCAGAATAACTCTAATGGGTGAGGCTTTTTGATCCCCGTTAAGTGTACCTTACTACTAACCAGCGCCAGTACCCCACACCCAAAACCATGAAATCTACCGCACTCGACAAGTTTATTCACTTCTTACGAGAGGATTTGGCGATTCCATCGTCAGCTATTTCTTTAGCTTTACGCCATCAGGAAGAGAGTCCTAATTTATTACCAATGACTTTGTGGCAATATGGACTCATTTCATTGGAGCAATTAGACCGAATTTTTGATTGGCTGGAAACGGCACAGCTTACTCTGTAAGTCCCCTTTAGATTTTAACCTGCCTTGATACTGCTATGTTAAGGATTGATTGGTGCGTTATGCTTCGCTAACGCACCTTAAAGTTTGACTATAAATACTTATAACTGGGGATTGGGTTTTTTTAACGGCTTTGGCAATGGCACGTC
>CAKZMA010000807.1 GCA_937127375.1 uncultured Coleofasciculus sp.
GAGCAAGTATTTGCAGAATTTATAAAGGGTGAACTATGACCAGCCAATCTCAATCCGGGCAATCAGTTTTGACTCGTTCTCGTGATGTAACAATTATTAATATTGATGCGCGAGTTAACAATAATGACAACCCCGTCATCAAATATTTAACACCGGGGAACTACGAGGTTCAGTTTATTGGTCAATCTCAAGGCGGGATGTATGACGCCTGGAGTCGCTGGGGTTTCGTCTACGAATGTGAAGAAAATGGCGAAAATTGTACTACTGGATGGACAAATGACTATAACATAACCTCCAGTGAATTTATCGTGAGCGTACCGACAACAGGTGTATATGCAACCCCAGAACTCGCCCGCTCTAAAGCACAAAACACTTCATTTACCCTAAAATTTGCTAGCGAAATCAGCTTTTTTATTAATGATGATATCCTCGCGGATAATCAAGGAGGAGTGTCTTTGCTGGTTAAACAACAACAATTTCGTCAACCCCCATCATTTTGGGGAAATTTAGTGTTATGGGCATTGCTGATTGATTCGGTGATCCTAACGTGGTTCATCTTAGATCCTTAACTTTGTAACTATAACTAGGGAATTATCTACCGTTCATACCGATTATTTTTTTTGGAGCTAAACTAGCTATGAAGCGTCTAGTTGTTTGTTGTGACGGAACCTGGCAAAAGCTAACGAGTCCTTATCCAACTAATGTGGTCAAGATTGCTCAAGCAATTAAATCGACTAGCGATCAAAACATTCCTCAGCTTATCTTTTACGATGAAGGAATTGGCACAGAAAATCCCATCGCTAAGATTTTGGGTGGAGCGTTTGGCAAAGGAATTGATCAAAATATACGAGACGGCTATCGCTTTCTTTGTTTAAACTATGAACCAGGTGACGAAATTTATTTATTCGGGTTCAGTCGCGGCGCTTATACCGTTCGTAGTTTAGCGGGAATGATCTTTAACTCAGGGCTATTACCACGAGAAAAGATCCGCAAAGCGCCTGAAGCTTACGAGAAATATCGCTCTCGCCAGAGTGAATTTGCACCCGATGCCTATAAAATGGAGCAGTTCCGCCAGGAAAATAATGCCAAACAAGTTCCGATTACACTTATCGGCTGCTGGGACACCGTCGGTTCCCTGGGAATCCCGAATTTATCGACAATTTTCTCCTTCGACCAACAGATTAATCAGAAATACGCCTTCCACGATACCTCATTGAGTCCTATTATTAAGAATGCCCTACATGCTGTTGCTATTGATGAGCAGCGTGAGGTTTTCAACGTTACCCCCATGCAGGTAAGCCGCAGAAGCGAATATAAGGGTCAGCCTGTGGATCAATTCCTGCGTCAAGTTTGGTTTCCCGGTGTTCATGGATCAGTAGGCGGTGGCTCTCAAGAACAAGCTGGTTTATCCGATGGAGCGTTGCTGTGGATGATTGAATCCATTGAGCAATTGCGTCAACAACAACGTTTGGGATTGGAACTTGATCCAACTGTCATCGAATATGGTATTCACCCTGACCCAACTATCATGTTCAGCAATGAACCGCAGAGTTTTATCGGTCGATTAACGTTCAAAGCAGGACGCAAGGTTCGCGAAGTGAGTGAAGACTTTAATGAGCTACATGAGAGTGTTAAAGAACGGTGGCAAAAAGTTTTTGACTACCGACCTACAAATCTGGAAAATTTCAAGGCTTTATTAGATAAACACGGAGAGCAATAGACACTCCCCTAACTTTATTATGGGTAACATAACTCCATATAAAAAGAATTATGATACCCGGAGCCAAGAATTTTCTGATCAATTCATAAATCAGTCTGGGTGGCTTTAGTCACATTTTGGTGAAAGCAAAAACGATAGCAGTTAAACCTGCCCTGACACAATTAAAACCCGGTTTTCTTGAGCCAAGCCAAAGGTAAAACCTAGATTTTTCTGTCAGCGAAGTCCACGATCAACATTCTAAACTGAAACACCATGATTACTCCAACAGCCGATCAAATTGCTCAGACCAAAAAATCAATTGAAAACTACTACATTTATTGGATATCTCATCCATACAAACGTGCAGGAGTTGCTCCCTTTTATCAGATGCATGAACCGGGAGAATCAATTCGTGGAACAGTGATGATCTTTCACGGCTTTTCAGCTAAACCGATGCAAATGTTTCTGGTGGGTGACTACCTCTTCCGCAACGGGTTTAATATTTATCAAATTCCTTTGGCGGGTCATGCGTTTATTCCACCCGATAGTTATTGGCCCCAAGTTGACCTCAAGCCAGAATTTCGTGATCCTCTTCGTGATGAAGTCCGAAAAGATGCTGTTTTAGACCTTTTCTTGTCCAATCGTGATAATAAATCGCAAGGGCAATTTCAACGATTGACCACGTTTCAGAAGATGGCGCTGATTGGTCGGATTATCAAAATGGCACCCCAGCTATTAGATATGGCATTGGCAATTGAGCGACCCAATGACCCAGATTTTGATCGCTATTTCACGTCGTCTGATATGAAGTATTTGACAGATGCACAGGAACGTCTGGCAGAATTAGAGGCAATGCCAGGACCGGTTTATACGGTAGGACTCTCTGTCGGTGGTGCCGTTGCCCTAGGGCTGGCGGCGTCTCGACCAGACCGGATTAAAAAGGTGGTAGCGTATGCTCCGCTTTTGGAAGTATCTAATGAAGTTAATGAGCGTTACATTAACCTCACAGGTCCCTTAGACTTGAGAGAATTCTCTTGGGAACAAAATGTTAGTTTTCCGGTAGGCTGTTTAACCGCTGCCAACCGTTTTGGTGCCTTTGTTCGGAGTGATAAAAACCGAGAAAGCTTAGAGAAAATTCCGACATTTTTGGTATTAACGGAGAATGAAGACGCGGCTGATTTGAAAACCAACCAGAGATTCTTTGACCAAATAGGGGCGAAAGGCAAGGGACACTGCTACTATCTCTATCCAGCGAGTGACCTTGTACCTCATCCTATGGTAGACCCGATGGAAGTGAGTCAGGGAATGACGAATCGTTTCTGGAAGAGTTTGTATCAGGAAACCTTCCGCTTCTTGACAACAGGAGAGGTTGATACGGATAACATGAGCAACCTTGAGGAAGCACCGGATTTACCGCCGATGCCAACTTATTCGTAATGGAAGTTATCAGTTATCAGTTATCAGTTATCAGGAGATAGGGGAGATGGGGAAGTTGTGTAGGGGCGGGTTTCACGACTATCTTTTCGGTTACACCCAGATGTAACTAAACCCGCCCCGACTTGACACTTGACATAAGACATAATACATAAGACAAATGACAAATAATGAACAGTTAGCACAATGGTTATATCGCCTTGTAGAAATCCTGCGTAGCCAAGGAAATTCGACATGGCGCAGGTTGGTTCAGACTGTTTCTGGCAAAACGGCTGTGATTGAGCTAGATGGAACTCAGTTGCAACTGTGGGCGCAGGAAGATGAACCGTTGCAGGTTCGCATCGAATCCTTGACAGAACCACAACCCGTTCACTTTTGCAGCGATGCTGAAACTTTGAGAGATATCATTACGGGTTTTGTGACATTGGATGCGGCGGTAATGAGTGGCAAAATTTATGTTAGGGGTGATTTACCAGACTTACTGGGTATCAATCAGGTCGTCATGGGGATTTTAGCCGACAGTGCGATTAATTTACAGTTGCAACGTCTCTGGAACGAATTTGATCACGTCTGGTTTTCCACCCCCTCTCCTCCCCCTTGTCAATCCCTTGACCAACAAAAACCATCCCGTGGTTATCTGATTAACCAGATACCCGCCGATGTACTCAACATCGAAGTAGATTGACATCGCCCGAAAGGGTGATATACCATGAGTTTTCGTTGTCTGCCTGGTAACATTTACGGAGTTTTACCAAGATTCTTAATGAAGATTTAAGATTTTTGACAATTTTGGTTATTGGCGGCGATCGCGCCTATTCTGATATACAGAGCGCCAATTAACGGCGACGCAAAAATTCTGTTCACTCACTTGCCATAACGAGCTACTTATTTTATGACTACTCTACCTACATTGATTCGTTCCCTTGCCTTAACCGCCCTACTCAGCTTTATTGCTCCCGTTGTCCTCTTCTTGGGATTTTTCACCTTTCTATGCACCATAAGCTGGGTTCCTGGCTTGGAAACCCTTGGTCAAACAGGCGCAAACGATTTGTTACAGTTTCTGGCGATTTTTGGGAACGGCTGTTCTGTAGAAGGGCTGATTGTGATTAGCATGACCTGTAGCTTTGTGGCAGCCTTATTTGATACCTACGCTTTCTATAGCTATCAGCATCTCAACGACCACTAACATCGACCATTGTAACCAATGATTTTCTCTATTCGGTTAGATCACCTTGGGCAACCTGGTTATGGTGCAACCCATCTCCCGTCATCAGCATGACGGGAGACTTCTAACGTAACAGATTTAAGACTGATCTGATCCCAGGGCGGCGGCTGTTTTCTCCCGATTGATCTTGAGAATTAACACACCCAGGGGAGGTAAGCACAAGTCCAGAGAATAGGGTTGATTGTGGAACCACCATTCATCCGTCCACTTACCGCCTAAATTCCCCATATTACTCCCACCATACTCGCGAGCATCACTGTTAAACAGCTCCGTGTAGAAGCCCATTTCTGGAACCCCGACTCGATAGTGGCTGTGAGGCTGGGGTGTGAAATTGCAAACCGTGACCACAAACTCTTCAGAATCCTTAGCACGGCGGATAAATGCCACCACGCTATGGCGGTTGTCACTACAATCAATCCATTCAAACCCAGCTTCAGCATAATCTTGGGTATAGAGGGGAGATTCTCGTCGATAAACCTGATTCAGGTCACTCAGAAACAGCTTCAACTGCTGATGGGGTTCGTATTGCAGTAAATGCCATTCTAAATCGCCCCAGACATTCCACTCACTCCACTGACCAAACTCCATGCTCATAAACAGGGTTTTTTTGCCGGGATGAGTGAACATATAGGCAAATAAGCAACGGACATTGGCAAACTTTTGCCACTCATCCCCAGGCATTTTGCCCAGCATATTACTCTTCCCATGAACAATCTCATCGTGAGACAACGCCAGCATATAGTTTTCAGCATGGTGATACCACATACTGAAGGTGATATTATTCTGGTGGAACTGACGGAACCAAGGGTCCATGTGGAAATAATCCAGCATGTCGTGCATCCACCCCATGTTCCACTTCAAATTAAAGCCTAATCCGCCAACGTAGGTGGGCCAAGACACCATGGGCCAATCCGTTGACTCTTCGGCAATGGAGAGGATACCAGGAAAATAGCTAAAGATTACATGATTCGCCTGTCGCAGGAAATCAGCAGCTTCAATGTTCTCCCTCCCCCCATACTGGTTCGTCACCCATTCTCCCGGTTCACGACAATAGTCCAGGTAAAGCATCGAGGCGACAGCATCCACGCGAATTCCATCAATGTGGTATTTGTCAAACCAGAACAAGGCGTTGGACACCAGGAAGTTACGGACTTCGTTACGGTTATAGTTGAAAACTAAGGTTCCCCACTCTTTATGTTCACCCTTACGCGGGTCAGCATGTTCATACAAGTGAGTCCCATCAAAGAAGGCTAAACCGTGACCATCTTTGGGGAAATGACCCGGTACCCAGTCCACAATCACCCCAATTCCATTCTGGTGACACTGATCCACAAAATACATGAAATCGTCGGGTGTGCCATAGCGAGAGGTGCAGGCAAAGTATCCGGTAACCTGATAACCCCACGAACCATCAAACGGATGCTCGGCGACGGGGAGTAACTCAATATGAGTAAATCCCAAATCTTTTACATAAGGAATTAAGCGATCTGCTAATTCCCGATAGGTGAGAAATCGCGCTCCCGGTTTGAGATCAGACACCATAACCACGGGTTCAGGCTTGCCATCCGCGCCAATGGGGGGTTCAGCTGAAGAACCATGCAGCCACGAGCCTAAATGCATTTCATAGATAGAAATTGGCTGAGTCAGCGTATCGGTATGGCGGCGCTGCTCCATCCAGTTTTGATCATTCCAGGTATAGGTATCAAGATCGGCAACAATCGAGGCGGTTTTGGGGCGGATTTCTTGGTGGAAACCATAGGGGTCAGATTTTTCGTAAATATGCCCATCATAGTTTTTGATTTCATACTTGTAATGGTCGCCAACTGCCACTTCTGGAATAAACAGTTCCCAAATTCCCGTGTCACCCTTCCGCATTTGGTGCTTGCGCCCATCCCAGTGGTTAAAATCGCCTAAAACCGAAGCGTTGCGAGCATTCGGAGCCCAAACGGCAAAGTAGACACCCTGAACTCCATCTATTTCCGTGGGATGGGCTCCTAGTTTTTCGTAGATGCGATGATGATTCCCTTCGGCAAATAGATGCCGATCCAAGTCGGTTAAGCGGGGGGAACGGAAGGCATAAGGATCGTAGATCACCCGCTCATGTTCGCCTTCTTTGAGGCGTAACTGGTAGTTTGCCAGTTCTTCGATATCGATCTGACATTCAAAAAAGTGGGGATGATGCACTGATTGCATCGGATAGTCTTGGCGTTGTTCTGGTAGCACAACCCACACGGCGTCAGCATTGGGGAAATACACCCGTACTGCCCAGGCGGTCTTTCCATCCTGTTCTAATCGGTGTGGACCCAGTATCTCAAAGGGGTCGTGATGTTGATTCCAGACAATTCGGTCAATCTGTTCAGGGGCAATCATGGGAAACATCGAGGTATCTACTTCAGTGAATGGAAAATGGGTGTTAAATAATTTTAATATTTATATACTTTTTTGATTTTTTCTACACATTTGGGGCAAGTTGGGGTATAAGCAAGAGTTATGTTTTCTCGGTTTGGTCACCGATCCAGGGCTATCCTTGAGGACAGGGTGCGGCTTCCGGCGTTTTTTGCTTCGGCTAAAACGGTGTGACTGTCCGCCACAGATCAAGCAGTTGCAGCACAAAAACATTGTGCTGGATCTCAGGATCGAGTTCCGGGGGGGTTGACCGCTGGGCTAATTCAGCTTTAAGTTGGGCGTATTCGGCGGCGGTAAGCGGTTCCCCATCGATAGGCGATCGCGCTTCGGTGATTATCTCGGTTCTCAACACCTCTTCGGGTAAGTCATCTGGGGGAGGTAACGCCAAAGTCGGTTGAGCCACCCAACCCATTAGTCCTAGACAGATACTAAAAAATATACCCTTTTCCACGCTTTTAAGCTAAAAATAGTTTTCAGTACAGACCTAACATACTATATCTGTTTTGAGCAATCCACTCGCGTTAAACCACCTTGGGTTCAAATCCAAGACTAAAAGTTAAACCGCCTTGGGTTCAAACCCAAGGAACCAAAAGATTGTAGAGACGTTGCATGCAACGTCTCTACAATCTCGCCAAATACGGTTACAACCTAGCCAATCTCTTCGTCTGCGGTGGATACGACAAGATTGATATCTTGTCGTATCCACCGCCAAATGAAGTCTTGTTGTTCAGGCGAGAAGCCACATCGAGCCATTTCAGCTTGTACTTTATCGTCGGCTACTGGCTCAAAACGTGCGATTAATACCCAGCGGATACCACCGAATAAATACCAATCATTTTCTTGAAGATGAACAATAGGAGAAGGGACATAAGGAGAAGGAACATAATTCTGGTACGATATGTGATCCCATTCTAATATTGTAGACAATAATGCAAATACTCCGAATATGGTATCTGAATCTTGATCTTGATATTTCTGTAAATAAATTATAGAAAAACAATTAATTACCGATAAGATTTCTGTGTCGTGTTGATCGCCACTAATCCAAGGTTGTGAAGAAGTAAGCAAAATTCTACCTATTTCTATTAAATCATCTACCTGGCTTTCAATCCCTGTTGTTTCGTCAGACAAGTTCCAGGAATTATTCACGGAATAAATTAAATATGCAGCAACAGAACTCCTGTAATCTGGAACTAGATCAAAAATTGGATCATACAAACTGCTATCTATAGAAATAAAAATGCTATTTGCACCATGCCAATTAATTAAGGTTTCAAGAGACACTTTTCCTTGTTGCCAAGCTAAATAACAAGGAAAAAAATATTTGGTATAAAGTGACTCTATACACTCAAAACACGCCTCAAAAATTTTTTGAAAAACACTTTGCCAAACATGGGAGCTGATTACAAAAAGAACAATGGCTTCACGTTCACTACTGCTCTTAAATCTTTCAATCAGTAATTTCTCTAAATTACCGGCAATAGTTTTACGATTTTCAGTTGCAGTATTGAGAAGCAATAGAGCATCTCCCCAACCTATATAGGTTATGCGAATTCCGTTATAATAATCATCTAAATTTATCTGTTTAATTCCCCAAGCTAGTAAGTATTCAATACAAGCTTTCGTAATCTTCCGAGTCACCTTGGGACTAGGAACCATAAACTCTAAACATCGTGCCG
>CAKZMA010000808.1 GCA_937127375.1 uncultured Coleofasciculus sp.
ATGAATAAGATTATATTTATTGACCGACGAACAGATTAGAGAGCGGGTTTTTATATACATGTTATCGACAGTATCCCAAGTGAACGGCTAAACTCGCCCCTACAGCGGATTTGTAGGAGCAGACGTCCACAGTTTGAGACTTGCCGATCGCTTATTTTTTGGGTAACACTGGATCAGGCAATCACAGATAAGGATTAAACTATGCTCGTATTTTTTATTCACGGTGTTGCCACATCCAACGTCAGATATGCCGATCCACTACAACGTCTTATTCAGGAAGAGTTTGACCAAATAGGACAATCTCGTCCCCATTTTTATTCTTGTTTTTGGGCAAATGTCCTAAAAGATGTTGGCAAGATATGGAACTGTATTCATCAAGACTTGCAGGAACTTAAGAAAGAGTATCCCCAAACTAGCCCAGATGATATTTTCCGCTATCGAGAATTTCGCGAAGGATTTCTATCGGAGTTCGGCGGAGATTTTTTAAGTTACCTAAATCCTGAACGGGGTGTTGCTATCAGAAAGCTGATTTTCCAACAGCTAGCCGATTTTCTGACTAAAAATCCTGAAGAAACAGAACTCCATATTATTACTCACTCGCTGGGAAGTGTTATCCTGTGGGATATCTTATTTTCCGATAGATTCAGCACTGAAGACCCAGCTCATGATATTCGAGCTATGATTCATGGCTTGAGCCAATCTGAACCAAGGAGAAAAGTACATCTCAAAAGCATCACAACCATGGGATCACCGATTTTGTTCTTGAATATGATGTTAGAGGTTAGTCCAGATAAACTTAAACAATTTGCAAATTGTGATCAAAACCAAGCGCTAAGATGGCGGAATATCATTCATTCCTCAGATTTGGTTGCTTATCCGCTGCGATCAAGCTTAAATTTCCACCCCTCTGATAACATCTTTTTTCGAGATGAATATATCTCGACTGATGCTAATCTAGCTGAAAAAGTTGCCCGTGCTGTTGGTCAATTTGAAGCAGCACTTGCATTAGGTGTCGCTGATGCTCATGGTTCTTATTGGCATTGTTCTCAAACTGCTAATATAATTACGTCTAATATTCTGGGAAGTCAAGGGATTATCCGAGATGTGATTGAACGTTTAAATAAAGTCCCCGGCATGACCAAAAAAATGTTGGATGATAGTCCGATCGACAGAAGTTTACAGTCGCTCAATTTTCCAGATAGAAGTGGAACCCTATATCTCATTGTCAATCCGGTTCAAGTTCATCATGTTTATGTTTGTGATGATCAAGATAACTGTAAATTTGCTGGATATGTTGGTTGGATGCACACTGATGGATTAAAACAAGAAGTTGAATGGATTAAAATAAATTTGTGCCAAGTTATGGAATAATCCTTATCCTAAGTATAAAAAGGAGCGCTAAATGACACAACGACATTTTCCAGGGAGCAAGTTAGCCACAAGATCCAATGATGACGATGATGACGAAGATCTATTTGAGTATTTCTATGATGAGCCGGGGAGTTTACCGGGAACCTTAAGCATTGATGAGGATGCTTGTCCGTCATTCATCGTTCTGATTGACTACGATGAAAGTCACGCCAATCGGGTAACCAATTTAACCGCAGACGCCTGTACTCCTTATCTGACAAGCGATTCCGTATCTTGGCTGGATATTCAGGGGTTAGGTAGTGAAGATATTTTATTAGGCTTGGGGCGAATTGTGGGGTTACATCCCTTGCTATTGGAGGATGTGGTTAATGTTCCGCAGCGTCCCAAAGTGGAGGATTACAGCGACCAGTTATTAATTATAGCCCAGATGGTCATGCCTAAACCCACAGAAGATGGGTTTTGGATTGAGCAAGTGAGTTTTGTCTTAGGGAAATCCTATTTGCTAACGTTTCAGGAGGAACCAGAACGGGATTGTTTTGAACCAGTACGCGCTCGAATTCGGGGACATAAAGGTAAAATACGGCAAGCGGGTGCGGATTATCTGGCGTATACGCTCTTGGATGCGATCATTGATGGGTTTTTTCCAGTGCTGGAAGACTATGGGGAACGCATCGAAGCATTAGAGGATGAAGTGATTCTCAACCCTAATCACCAAACCCTGGAGAAAATTTACCAGGTTCGGCGGGAATTACTGGCATTACGCCGTTCAATTTGGCCCCAACGCAGTGCGATTAATGCATTAATTCGCGACGGTAGCCATTTGATTAGTTCAGATGTTCGCATTTATCTGCGGGACTGTTATGACCACACGATTCAGGTGTTGGATATGGTAGAAACCTATCGGGAATTGGCGTCAGGTTTGATGGATGTTTACTTGTCCTCCGTCAGCAATAAAATGAATGAGGTAATGAAAGTCTTAACCGTAATGTCAACGGTTTTCATTCCCATCACCTTTATCGCTGGAGTTTATGGGATGAACTTCCAATATATGCCCGAATTAACCTGGCGTTGGGGATACTTTGTCTGTTGGGGCGTGATGATCGCGATCGCGGCGTCTTTATGCTTCTTTTTCTGGCGTCGCGGCTGGTTCGAGGATTCTCGCTTTGCCAAACATGATTAAGGTTGAGTGCTGACGACTAATAACAGATCATGGATTTACTTGCTTTTGTGTATTAATTAGGAGTCTTGGGGTTTATGGATTTTGCGACAGAATTAGCCCGAAATATATTAGTTTTAACCGTTTATTTTATTGTTGTTGCCTTAGTTTTTAACCAAGCCTTTCAGTCCTTAGATAAGCTGGTGAAATTTGAAACCGATGCGGCTCATCTAAATCAAGAGTTGTCAAAATATCAGCTACAGGACTTTCTAGTCGTAAAATTTTCCTTTGCCGATAAATACGAATTGGATGAACTGAAACGATTATCCATGAGTATTGAAAATAAATCCAAAGATGTTTTCGTTGAAATTGATTGGAAACAGTGTTTTATCAGTGATTTTGATAAGCGCATTCGGCGAGCCATCCGCGTAATTCCCGGCAAAAATGAGGCAGCTTCTCAATCACCAAGTACAATTCTTCCGGGTCAAACCCTAAAAGAAGAGATTAGCGATGAAAAGATAGGTTCTCCTCTTGTTTCCCCTAAAAACCTACAAGCAGCGGCTGACAAAAACGACTATTTTTACTTGCGTTTATTCCTAAAGATATCGGAAGCAAATACAAAAGGACGTACCTGCAACCTACGCTGTCAGTTCATCGCCAAAAATCTGTCCTGGCAAAAAGCACTGGTTCTCGCCTTACAACCCAAATAATTACGGTGTTCCGCCCCAATAAATAGCCCACGGCGATTAAAATAGATCACTAAGGAGAGAGTCGGCGCAGGTGGTTGCGGATTCACCCTAGTGGTGAATCTGAGGAAAGTCCGGGCTCCCGAAAGACCAAACTTGCTGGGTAACGCCCAGTGCGGGTGACCGTGAGGATAGTGCCACAGAAACATACCGCCAATTCGTCATCAGTCACCAGTCGTATGTCTATAACCAAGGACATAAGACAAAGGACATAAGATGAATTGGTAAGGGTGCAAAGGTGCGGTAAGAGCGCACCAGCAGCATCGAGAGGTGCTGGCTCGGTAAACCCCGGTTGGGTGCAAGGTCGTTAGGAACTACGGTTGGTCTTTTACCAGTTCCTGCTTAAAGAGCCGCTAGAGGCGTCTGGTAACAGGCGTCCCAGATAGATAACCACCCTCCTAGTGATATAGGAGAACAGAACCCGGCTTACGTCCGACTCTCTCCCTTCTAGTCATAAGTTTATTGTAGGGGCGGGTTTAGGGACTCAAGCTAGCTTGTCACTAGTAACTGAACAACAAAACCCGCCCTTATTCATGGAATCCTCCCCATACATAAATGACAGGGGGTTCCGTCTATCCCCTTACCAATCCGCTTTTTCGATGACCATTGACTCCAGACGACACAAACAACTGCAAAAATTAGTGCAAAAGCTCGGATTACTGGATAATGCGCCTGTTCAATGGGATAAGCTTGACTTGGCGCTGACTCACCCCAGTATGTCCCGTGATGTGAACTATGATCAGTTGGAGTTTGTCGGGGATGCGGTGGTGCGAATGGCTGCTTCAGAGTTATTATTTGAAACCTATCCCAACGCTTCCGTGGGTGACTTTGCGGCAATTCGTTCCGTATTAGTGAGCGATCGCGTCTTGGCTCAATTGGCTCAAGAGTATGGACTGGAGCGATATTTGCTCCTGGCTCCCAGCGCGGCGGCTGATCCGAGGGGTGAGATGTCACGGCTGGCTGACGCCTTTGAAGCGATAGTCGGCGCACTCTATCTGAGTACCCATACCTTAGAATTAATTCGTCCTTGGCTTGATCCTCATTTTCAGCGATTGACTGAAGACATTCTTAAAGATCCTGCCCGCCAAAACTATAAAGATGCTCTCCAAGAATGGACTCAAGCTCACTATAAATCGTTACCCGAATATCGCCTTACCGAAACCAATCCCATTGAGGGAGACGAGAATCGTTTTACTGCCCAAGTTTGGTTTCAAGGTCAACAATTGGGTGAAGGACAAGGGCGCTCTAAAAAAGCGGCAGAACAAGCCGCCGCTAAAGCCGCGTTGGCTAAAGTGATTGGTGATTAGTGATTGATCAACTAATCTGTTGGGTCGGTAATTCATAATTTAGAGGGGGCGGGTTTAGTGACATCAGGGTGACAAACAACGATAATAGTGAAACCCGCCCCTACAGATTCAAAAATGCTATGAAGACTAAAATTGCCGTATTGGGAGCAGGACGCTGGGGTACGCATTTGGTGCGGAATTTCGCGTCACATCCAGATGCTCAACTGGTAGCGGTAGTTGATTCCTCTAGGGAACGCTTAACTCAGCTTAAAGAACGGTTGAAACTGAATGACAATGTAGTTCTAGCAGACAATTGGCAATCGATACGTTCCCAGATAGAATGCGATGCGGTGGTGATCGCGACTCCGGCGGTGACTCATTATTCCCTGATTCAAGACGCCTTACAGCAAGGATTCCATGTGCTAGCAGAAAAGCCGTTGACCCTCGATGCGGCTGAATGCCAACAGTTGTCTGATTTAGCCCGTCAACAGCAGCGCCAGTTGATGGTAGATCACACCTATTTATTTCATCCGGCTGTTGAGCAGGGTAAAGCGGTAGTGCAATCGGGATGTTTAGGAGAATTGCGCTATGGCTACGCGGCTCGGACGAATCTAGGACCCGTGCGTCAGGATGTCGATGCGCTGTGGGATTTAGCGATTCATGATATCGCGATCTTCAATACCTGGTTAGGTGAGCAACCTGTGCAAGTTCAAGCCACGGGACGGGTGTGGTTACAACGTCAAGAGGGATCTGTAGGGGCGGGTTTGACCAATAACGTTTCACAAGAAACCGCTAATGTAACTAAACCCGCCCTAGATCAATCGGGGGATGTAGGGGCGGGTTTAACCGATAACGTTTCACAAGAAACCGCTAATGTAACTAAACCCGCCCTTCTTGAGGAACATGATTTAGCCGATTTTGTTTACGTTATTTTGACGTACCCGACGGGTTTTCAGGCATATATTCACTTATGTTGGCTCAACCCAGATAAACAACGGCGTCTAGGAGTAGTGGGGAGTCAAGGAACATTAATTTTTGATGAGATGCAAAATGATGCGCCCCTAACGCTTCAGCATGGGTATTTCGAGCAAAGTGGAGATGTTTTTACGCCTGCGGGTTTACGGCGGGAAGTCATAGAAATCGAGCATCGCGAACCGTTGGCGCAAGTGTGCGATCGCTTTTTGCAGAGCATCCGCGATAATCAACCTGTATCAGTCTCTTCCGGCTGGGTAGCGGCTCAACTGGTGAACATCCTCAGTTGTCTATCCCAGTCTCTCCAACAAGGAGGAACACCGATTAAGGTTCCCCAGTTAGCGGAAAGATAGACAACTTAAAACATTGTGTAGGGTGAGGGGTGTCGGGAAAATTTTAGCCTTCCGTAGCTATTGTGCTAAATTGTTAGTTTTATTTTCCTTGCCTATTGGACAGTAAAATATTAATTAGTTATGAATTTTCCCGTTAATCTCGCCAATTGAATCCTGCTGTTTAGGCAACTCTGTTGATAGTTGTGAGGGTGACTCACTGTCAAGTTGCTCATCTGTATCCTGTCCCTTTGTTTCGACAAGCGGTAAGCTAATGTTCACCGTCGTTCCCTGACCTTCTCCAGCACTAAAAAGGGTAATTGTCCCCCCCATCAATTCGATCAAGTTGCGGGAAATCGCCAGACCGAGACCTGTACCACCATACTTGCGCGTGGTTGACCCATCTACCATGACAAAGGGACGAAATAGTTTAGACTGTTGCACCGGATCGATGCCAATTCCCGTATCTTTTACTGTGACAACAACTTGTGCAGGAAGCAACTCTTCAGTTCCCTGATTTTCAGTGACTTGTCCATTGCTGGGGATAGTGGAGACGTTAGCAACTAAGGTAGAATCATCAGTATTCACCACTGGTTGGGTCTTATCGCTGGCTGTTTCAATCTGTGTACTGACTGTAATACTGCCCGAATCAGTAAATTTGGCTGAATTGCCGATAACATTAATCAGGACTTGCTTTAGTTTAGCGGGATCGGCAAGAACGGGAAGTTTTTCATGCAAGTTTTTTGTGTTGAATTCGAGTCCCTTCGATTTAATAGAGACTGCCTGTAAGTGAATCACTTCATCAATCAGTTGACGCAGATCGATCAATTCAACTTCAACGGAAAGTTTACCTGACTCAAGTTTTGCCAGGTCTAAAACATCATTAATAATATTCAACAAATGAATAGCCGCTTCATCGGCTCGTTGTAAAAAGTCAAGTTCCTCCTCTCGGTCATCACAGAAACCATCTTTGACCAGTCGCAGGCAACCAATAATACCATTGAGAGGAGTTCTCAGTTCGTGGGAGGTCGTGGCGAGAAACTCATTCTTAAGCCGGTTAGCAGCTTGGGCTTCTTTCCAGGCGGCTTCAAGTTCTTCTGCCCAATGTTTGAGCCGCTCAAACATGCCATCCAGGGCTTCGGCTAATTGGTTAATTTCTCGAATTTTGAAGGTATGAGGAATGCGATAATTCGAGTGAAGCTGGGATTCATGCAAGGCGCAATCTCTGAGTTTTTCTAAGGGACGGGCGAGGTCACGGGAAATGTAAATTGTGGCTAAAATACTGGCAGCAATTAAGCCACAGGTGAGGATAAACAGAACTTGGCGGATATCCTGAAGACCGATCAGCGCACTCTCTAAGGGGGTAACAGCGAGAATAATCCATTGCTGGTCAGATTTGCTAATCGGACTTTCAATCGCGGTGTAGCCAGCGACATATTCCTGACCATCCAAAGTAAGATGGATAAAGGACTCACGACCTGCGATCGCGTCTTCGACCAGACTCTCAAGTCTTGAAGAATCCAGTTCTTGGTTGATATTGCGTCCCACTTCCTGGGCGATGGGATGCACCAGAATTTTACCCGCTTGGGTAATCACCACGGGTTCACCAGATAGGGAACCCGGCTTGATAGATTTGGATTGGAGTAAGGTTGAGCATAAGCTCAAAGCATATTGGAGTTGACCCTCAGCGTTATAAACGGGCGCACTCAACAGAAGTGGGAGTTGACTTTTGTCCTCGTTGGCTTCAGCTTCCTTTGTAGCAGGGGTTGAGGGTGCTAGCGGAGGTAGCACTGTAACATCAATTTGAGACGGATCGACAGAGACCTCACCTTGCTGGCTAGACCATTGCGATATCACTTGCTGACTGACGGGTAAGGATTGATTACAGGTACTGCTCACAATATCTTGAGTCTGGATATCACTCAACTGCACGCAATTGATCGGGGTGGGGAGTTGTTGAGCCAGTTGGTTGATAAATTGTTGATAGCCTGTCGATGACTGAGATCGAAAGACGATGGCTTGGCTAGCGGTCAGCAGGTTGGCTTGTAACGCTGAGATAGCCTCTTGAATGCTTTCCCCTTTTCTCACAGCACTTTCGGTTAAATTTTGACGCGCTGTGTCTAGAAGCGTTGAGCGTGCTTTTCTGTAGGTCACATAAACTCCCAAGAGTAACACTGGCACGCTGAGCAACAACAGGCGTGACAGCAAAACACGACGAAAGGAAGATTGACCTGGCTTAGCCATAAGATACGCTGGTGTGATTACAGAAGAAAAGGTGGTAGAAAGAGTAATCGTTAATACAGTTTACGAGTCACCGAGTTTCCTTGAAAACCCCTTATCTCTATCCTAGAACGATTCAAAACCTCTTTCGATGGTTTTGATAGAGTGGCAGACATGCAGACAATCCTAGGGTGAATTGCGCCAAAATAGTTATCATTCTTTTTCTTGCCCTAGACAACTATGCTGGAAACGTCTGCTATCAATCGACCCCATACCACAGTCGTTCTGGCAATGAGTGCCGATGGCAAGATTGCGGACTTGACGCGATCGCCTGCCCGATTCTCATCGCCTGCGGATCAAGCCCATCTGGAAAATCAGGTGGCATTAGCGGATGGTGTTTTGTTCGGTGCAGGAACTCTCCGGGCTTATGGTACCACTCGCAGCGTCTCAAATCCCCAGTTACAGCAGCAGCGTAAACAACGGGGCTTACCCATCCAACCCGTGCAGATTGTTTGCTCCCGTCTAGCTCAATTCGATCCACAATTACGCTTTTTTCGCCAAAATCTACCCCGTTGGCTGTTGACGACAGAGGCAGGTGCTAAATCATGGCAGGATAAATCTAATTATTTTGAGCGAATTTTGGTGGTGAATGCCTCTAACGAGGGGATAAATTGGCATGAGGCTTATCAACAGCTGAACCAATTGGGCATCCAACGGCTTGCTGTCTTAGGGGGGGGTAACTTAGTGGCATCTCTACTTGCGGCTGATTTAATCGATGAACTCTGGTTCACAGTTTGTCCCCTGATTTTAGGGGGTGCAGCCGCCCCAACGTCCGTTCAGGGGGCTGGTTTTTCGCAGCAATTGGCGAAGCGTTTAGAACTTTTGGCGGTTGAGAGGATTGACCAAGAGTTATTTCTGCACTATCGGTTGTTGAGGGAATGAGAGATGGGGGAGTAGTAGAGACGTTGCATGCAACGTCTCTACTATTGCACTTAAATAAAGGGCGGGTTTTGTAGCCAAGCTAGGGAAAACAACCAATATTAGTCCCTAAACCCGCCCCTACAAATTCACGCGCCATGCCCTCGAAGGTGGTGAAGGGTCAAAACTCTCTTCCAAGCTCTTTAATTTTGGCAATTCATCTCACGTCAATCGCTCAAAATAAATTCTATTATGTTAACTTATGTAAATAACCCCTCCGTACCTTACCAATGACATAGAGCAAATTGCAAATAACGATCTTCACCGTTCATTCCAATAGTGCAGACCTAATTATAGATTTTCCCAATGGTTCACCAACCACAGACTGACTATTCCGTTAACTGGGTTAACCGGATGGCTGATATTCCCCAAGCCGCTTGGGATGCCCTTGCCCAACCCCTGAAAACACCATTTCTGGAATGGGATTGGTTGAATAATTTAGAAACATCGGGAAGTGCGACGTCTAAAACTGGCTGGTTGCCCAATCACCTAACACTATGGCAAAACCGACAGCTTATTGCGGCTGCGCCCTTCTATATTAAAGGTCATAGCTATGGAGAATTTGTCTTTGACCACCAATGGGCAGATCTATCCCATCGTTTAGGCGTTCGCTACTATCCCAAACTGTTAGGAATGACGCCGTTTACCCCAGCAGGCGGGTATCGATTTTTAATTGCACCTGGAGAAGATGAAGATGAACTCACTGAGATTATGGTGAGTGCTATTGATCACTTTTGCGGGAATAACCGGATTAGTGGCTGTCATTTTCTCTTTGTTGACCCTGAATGGCGACAGGTGATGGAACGCCATGGTTTTACAAGCTGGTTGCATCACAGTTATATTTGGCAGGATAAAGGGTTTAGTAGCTTCGATGATTATCTGAGTATCTTTAACGCCAATCAGCGGCGTAATATTAAGCGGGAACGTAAAGCGGTGACTAAAGCCGGACTGCGTTTGGTTCCTTTAGTTGGGGATGATATTCCCAAATCCTTATTTCCCCTGATTTATAACTTCTATAGCAGCACCTGCGATAAGTTTTTTTGGGGCAGTAAGTATCTGACGCGCCAGTTTTTTGAACAGTTGTATCCCGACTATCGTCATCGTGTGGTATTGGTGGCGGCTTATCGAGAGGATGATGACCGACATCCCGTGGGGATGTCGTTTTGTATTAATAAGGGTGATCAGTTGTATGGGCGCTATTGGGGCTGTTTTGAGGAATATGATTGCCTGCATTTCGATGCTTGCTATTACACCCCGATACAATGGGCGATCGCGAATGGGGTTAAGATGTTTGATCCAGGTGCTGGGGGACGCCACAAGAGACGGCGAGGATTTCCCGCGACACCGAATCACAGTCTGCACCGATTTTATAATCAACGCCTGATGCAAATTTTGCGCCACTATATAGGTGAGGTGAATGAAATGGAACAGGAAGAAATCGATGCGATCAATAATGATTTACCGTTTAGCAAACGAGATATTCAATTTTTGGTTCAGGAGTGATAAGTAGCCGGACTTTCATTAAAGTTAATGGTTGAGATTAGGGAACACCTCGACTTCGCTCGGTGTTTCACAGGGAACACCTCGAACCTTCGACAGGACTTCGGCTCCGCTCAGTAACACGCTCGGTGTGTCACAGGGAACAGTAAGGATTTGAGATTTCCCTCTACCTTCTTCAACATGTCCAAGCACGATAGTATTCAAGAAGGGAAGCATTGAGCCAAAATCAAGATGAACCAAACAGTAGAAGACCTGCGTACTATTGATGACAAACTGTCTAAACGAGAGATTGCACTTGATCCCGGTGGATATTTTATTATCTACCTCGACCGGGATGCACAGTTAATTTGTGCCAAACATTTCACCAATGTGATTGATGATCGCGGTTTAGCCGTTGACCCTGAAACCGGGAAACCGATTCCCGCACGAGGTAAGGTTGAACGGACTCATACGACTTTGTTTACAGGTAGAACCGCCAAGGAACTTTGTGTGGTGATTTTTGAGCAAACCCAGCCCTGTCCAGTCACGATGTTGGATCATGCGGCTTATTTAGGACGGGAGTTTATGCGGGCTGAGTATGCTTTAATTTCTGGACAGGAGTATGTTCAGGATTAGTGCCTTACAGCAAAAGCTTCTGATCATCTCTTAGAGAACAGGGAACAGGGAACAGGGAACAGGGAACAGTAACAAATGACAAACTTAACCAGAGAAGCCCTGATAAAAGAAGTAGGTTGCCATCGGTACCACTGTCGCGACAACCAATAGTACAACAACCCAGATGGTCGAGTTTTTGGTGTCAGTTTCTTCTGCGCTGGTAAATGTGCCTTCAACCTGAACCGTTTCTTCGACAACCGGAGGACCGGGATCAGGTTGACCCGATAGCACAGCCACTAAGCGATCGCTAGCCTCTAAAAAAGACTTATTGTACTTGTTACCCTCCCGCAAGGGGACTGTCATTGTTGCCGAGGCGACACTCTCGGCAATTTCGTCGGGCATAATTGACTTGACGTCTTCCCCAGTGACAATGGCAGTATTATTGGTCAGGGTATCGATCAGCAGCAAGGTTTGATTCGCTTGGGCTTCCGGTGTCGGATACCATTTTTTGAATAGGGCTTTAGCAAAGCTGTCTACGGTTTCACCGTAGTCTAAACGGCGAACCGTCACAAATCTGACTTCCTTGTCGGTTTTCTGGGCTAAGTCTTCCAAGCTTTTGCTCAACTTGCCTTCACTCAGGCGGCTGAGTACGTCGGCTTGATCAATCACCCATGTTGGTTCACCCGCGTTGACATTGGGCATTTGGTAGACGTTTATAGCGTTGGCAGGTGTAGTCACCAATCCGCTAACTAAAACGCCCAGTAATAGCGGTAGTATTAGACGTTTCAGGTTTTTGTATAGTTGATTGAAGATGTGTCTCATTTACTGACTCTTGAGATGACTGTTTTTTTCAAAATACTACACTCTAGTGAACGACCGACATCTAGCTCATGTCTTGACATATAACCATAGTTGTGCATTCAACTTAAGTTACTGATTTCTCCAAGAAGTCAGGGGTTTTGGTCGCTGGACGTAGACGATGATTCGCGCCGATTACTCCCTAGGGACACGGCAGTGTTATATCCTTAATCTATAACTAATTTGATGAAGTTTTTTAAAGGTCTTCCCATATTGTGTCATGGGATTACCCCTCTCTGCTTACAATGTTAAGTCAGGTATTTTTGTAAACATTCAGAGTGAGAGGCAACATCTAGATGGCAGATGCAAGAAATATGGAAATGGTAAAGCCCTACCATGGAGACCCCTTTGTGGGTCATTTATCGACTCCAATCAGCGATTCGGCGTTTACCCGGGCATTCATTGGCAACCTGCCAGCTTACCGCAAAGGGCTATCACCCTTCCTGCGAGGTTTGGAAATTGGCATGGCTCATGGTTACTTCTTAGTTGGTCCTGAAGTTGTGTTTGGCGCACTGCGGGATTACCCAGAAGCGCGTTATCTAGGCGGCTTAGTCACTGCTTTGGTTATCGTGTTACTGGGAACCGCCGGAATGGCAGCTTGGGGATTAGTGTCGCTCAAAAGCGCCGCCGAAAGCGCTCCGAGTACAGAACGACTCAAAACGTCTGAAGGCTGGAGTGAATTTGCAGGTGGATTCTTTGTTGGAGGTATGGGAGGCGCTTTCGTGGCTTACTTCCTCCTGGAAAATTTTGAGACAGTGGATGCCATTTTCCGGGGTTTTGTGAATAACTAACTCCACTGGGTTCACAAATTGAGTAATATTTGTCTTGGACTCTTGTAAATTTAGATAGGACAATTTGACATGACTGGTTCTTATGCAGCTTCGTTCTTGCCTTGGATTCTGATTCCCGTCGTTTGTTGGCTGATGCCTGCTGTACTGATGGGACTTCTGTTTATTTACATCGAAAGTGACGCATAACAACTCCACACCCCGACTCTCACGAGTACAGTGTGGGCTTCTAGAGGAGCCTTTGCGATTAAGTTAAGTGTGAGGCTTCTCGCCGAATAAGCTAAAAACCTAGATTAATGGGGAGAGCTGGAATTCCTAAGCCTGAGTTCACAACTGGGTTGGGAATATACAGCCTCCCCCTTGTTGTTGAGAAATCTTGGGTAGGCACGAAGGGGGAGCTGGGGAAGCTGCTTACTTTTTACGGTAAGTAGTCGGTTTTCATTAAAGTTAACGGTTTAGATTAGGCAACAGTAAGGGTTTGAGGCTTGTTAACATTTCTTAGTACAGGGTACAGAATTTATGTCTAGGTACTTATGTGACGCCACGATTTAATTTTTAACTTCTCCTTAAACACTTCGTTCAAGGACATGGTTCGAGAACGTGGCGCATAAGTGTGTAGGGGCGGGTTTCACTACTATCTTTTCCTTTGTACCCAAATGTAACTAAACCCGCCCAGACTTGCCCTAAAAATATTGATTTTTCAAAGTTTATAATATTTTTTGAAAAGCTGATATAGCGGAGATTTTAATGGCTAAGGGTATAATTGTTGCCTGATTAAATAAAAAGCGTATTATTAGCCATTCAATGCCTGAAATAAATATTGTAAATAAACATAAAATAAAGCTTTGTTGAAATCGAAATACTAATCGTTTTTATTGACATATTCACAGCAGAAACCGCTATTATCTCCTTGAGCAATAGTTGTAGCGTTATTCTAGAATAGAGTATAATACTAATGGAAGTAAACCTGCTTTCATTTGGGATTCATCTCACCGTCATAATCTTTGATTTGACGGGAGCATTCTTACCGGATCTCGTTAAATCATGACGTAAGTTACACAAGGAGTTTTCATGAGTAACACAAGTAACTTTCGCCAAGCCATGCGTAATGCACAGGGTCAAGCCCTAGTCGGACCCAATGTGATAGCCAATGCTCTGCCCTACGTCGGCGGTGGATTGGTTTTAACGGCTGTCGGGACTTATGGTGGTTTGAATGTCCTTACCACCAACCCAGGGTTATTCATGCCTACCTTCTGGGTTGCCCTGATTGCTGAATTAGTCCTATTCTTCGTCGCTCGTGGTGTGGCGGAGAAAGGCAATAACAGTGCAGCATTGCCTCTGTTGGCGACCTATAGCCTGCTGTCAGGCTACACCCTCAGTGGTATCGTCTATGTTGCCCTCGGCACTTCAGGCGTAGGAATTCCAGGGATTGGAATCGCCGCTCTCGGTTGTGGTGTCACGTTTGTCGCTGCCCGTCAAATTGGCTCGAATCTCTCCGACCAAGATGGGATGGCGTTAACCCAAACCGTGCAACTGGGTATCATTGCCTTGTTGGTGGTGTTGGTGGGTCAGCTCGCCTTGAGCTTTTTTGGCGTTTATACCCCTAGCTGGCTAGAAATTGGCATCTCTGGCATTGGCGTTTTACTATTTGTTGGTGCGGCGGTGGTGGATTTCTATATCTTGCCCCGCACCTATCGCAATGATCAGTATCTGCCAGCCGCATTATCGATGTACTTGACCTACATCAACCTGTTTATCTTTATTTTGCGGTTGCTGATTGCCTTTAATCGCGACTAATTGACTCACCTTATCCCACGCTTTAAAATGCGTGGGATACCTGTCATTGGTCTGATGTAATTAAATTTTCTGATTACAATTGATCAAAGGTAGTAAAGTACCAAAATCAAGAAACATGGAAGTTTTAGAGATTAAACGCGAAGTCGAAACCTTGTCCCTTCGCCTGGGAAAAACCCAGGACTATCTTTGACGTACCTGCACTGACTGCCAAAATTAAAGACCTAGAGCAACAAGCGGCTCAACCGGATTTTTGGGATGACCAAAGCTTCGCTCAGCGAACCCTGCAAAAGCTGAATGACCTGAAATTGAATCTCCAGCAGTACCAGCAGTGGAAAAGTAATCTAGAGGATGCGAAAGCGGTTCTGGAATTGCTGGAATTGGAAACCGACGAAGGACTGCTGCAAGAAGCCCAAACTAATGTAGTCAAGCTGAATCGCGAACTTGACCGTTGGGAACTAGAACAGCTACTATCGGGTCCTTATGACGCCAATGGTGCGGTACTAGCGATTAATGCTGGGGCGGGCGGAACGGATGCCCAAGATTGGGCAGAAATGCTGCTGCGAATGTATACCCGTTGGGCAGAAAGTCAAGGGTATAAAGTGCAGTTGGCAGAACTCTCAGAAGGGGATGAAGCGGGAATTAAGTCAGCCACCCTAGAAATTCAGGGACTCCGCGCCTATGGCTATTTGAAAGCTGAGAAAGGAACTCACCGACTGGTGCGAATTTCTCCCTATAACGCCAACGGGAAACGGCAAACCAGTTTTGCGGGTGTGGAAGTGATGCCCATCCTGAACGAGGATGTAGACCTAGATATACCTGAAACGGATTTAGAGATTACCACCTCTCGTTCTGGGGGTAAGGGCGGTCAAAATGTCAATAAAGTTGAAACCGCCGTTCGGGTTAAGCATATTCCCACAGACATTGCCGTGCGCTGTACCCAGGAGCGATCGCAACTCCAAAATAAGGAAAAAGCCCTCGCCCTGCTGAAAGCCAAGCTATTGGTGATTGCACAAGAACAACGCGCTCAGGAAATTGCCGAAATCCGAGGCGATATGGTGGAAGCCGCTTGGGGGAATCAAATTCGCAATTATGTCTTCCATCCTTACCAGTTGGTGAAAGACTTGCGGACGAATGTGGAAACCACAGG
>CAKZMA010000809.1 GCA_937127375.1 uncultured Coleofasciculus sp.
GAAGCGCTAAAGCGCTCACTACGAACGGAAGCGCTAAAGCGCTCACTACGAACGGCGCGATCGCACGTTTCTCCGGAAATGGCTATGTTGCGGTTGAAGGTGAATACAAGTCAATCGCAAGTAAGCGATGTAGCTATTTAACAATCCGTAATACAATAGTTGATAATACTCAACAAAATTGTTCGGTTGACAACAATAGGGAGGTGAAGTTTATGTCTACAGTTTACAAGGAGCCAAACTTCATGCGAATCGATCTAACCGATAATGTTTGGGTCAATACCCTGATTCCCAGTGCTAACCATGCCGCGTTGCGTTGTGGATTTGCGGGATATCCAGTAAATCCTCGTTGGAATGCTGCCAAGTTTAAAGCTTGGAAAACTGGGCGTCAGTGGCGAGAGGCATTAGCACAAGGCGAAATGGCGGTGCGTTCTCACGATTCCATGTTAGTTCCGGTTTCTGAGTTAGACGAGGATGGTTTAGAGGAGAACCAAGCGAAGGCTTCCGACTCGCAACCCGTTGCATCTACCAATCATTCAGGGTTTAAGTTTCCGTTGAGACCTAAACAAATATTAGCCGCATTCCATGCTGTCTCTTGAAAGACAAATTTTATATGCAGGATTTTCAGGGGAGAGACGCGATTAGTCGCGTCTCTCATGGTATTTGCCGATCTCAGGAGTCCTTTTTTCTCCACAATTGAGTACGTTATGGAAATAGAACTCATACCTTGACCAATGACCAATGACCAATGACCAATGACCAATGACCACAAGTGTATTAGAACGCAATCATATCAATATTCTCGGTGAAGGGACTCAGACGATCATCTTTGCCCATGGCTTTGGTTCAGATCAAACCGCTTGGCGTCATCAAGTCGCCGCCTTCGCCTCTGACTATCGGATTGTCCTTTTTGATCATGTTGGTGCTGGAAAATCCGATTTTTCTGCCTACAGTCCTCATCGCTACAGTAGTCTCTATAGCTATGCTGAGGATTTACTGGAAATCTGTCACGAGTTAGAACTTACAAACTCCATTTTGGTGGGTCACTCAGTCAGTGGTATGATTAGCTTGCTAGCCGCGCTGACCAATCCTTCATGCTTCAGTCAGCTTGTTTTTGTCGGTGCATCTCCTCGGTATCTCAACGATGTGGGATATGTGGGTGGGTTTGATCAGTCTGACCTAGATGCACTCTATGGGGCGATGTCAGCGAACTACTATGCTTGGGTAAGTGGTTTTGCCTCCATGGTGATGGGAAACCCTGAACGTCCGGAACTAGCAACAGAATTTGCGAATACTCTGACGGCTATTCGTCCAGATATTGCTCAAGCTGTTGCTCGAGTTATATTCCAGTCGGATCACCGGAAAGAGTTATCGTGCCTGAATGTACCGACTCTGATTCTACAATCGAGTGATGATGTTGCTGTACCTCCAGAAGTGGGTCAGTATATGTCAGATAACATCCCTGAGAGTCAGCTAATCAATATAAAAGCATGGGGTCATTTACCTCACTTGAGTGCGCCAGATACCGTAACACAAGCGATCGCGGCTTGTCTTTAGTTCTTAACTTAAAAGGTGTTGAGATAACCAGAGTTTGTAGTCGGCATCCTTTGTGCTAGAAGTGCTTTGGCTCTGATGACAAACACTCTATGTCAACAACATTCTTCTTCACTTAACGTATTATTAATGCTCATTGTTATCCTTGGCTCATCCCAATCAGCTTCCTACATTTAGGCGATTTTTAATCGGACTATTGCTGATGCTGGTTGGACTAGATACGCTTAATCCCAGCAGAATCTCGACACTGAGTCTAGTATCGATTGTCTTTACTGTCATCGTTTTGTTCCCTCTACCTGCTTGGGTTCTGAGTCTGTTCACCGCCATAAGAACGGGAGTAGATAAGGGAGTAGAGGAGCCGAGAAGCAGAGGAGACAATGGAGATGGTGCCAATCCCCGATCGCTGTCTGTAATCGGGTTGATTTTGATCGTTGGCTGGCTGCTTGTGAGTCGGTATGCCTACTTATGCCCTTGGCTCACAGGAGTGAGTTTGGCGATCGCATCGGGTTTGCTAGTGCGTCGTTTCCTGTTAGAGATTGAATGGAAATTAGCAGCGGGTTCTGTACTCGCCGCGATCGCCCAATCAGATACCAATACTCCTGATCAGCTAATTGAGCAGGTTACAGGCTTGTTGTATGAGTTATCCCAAGCCGACGCCGCGATCGCACTGCGTCAACTCGATCAGGTAACGGCTCAATCACTCGTCAGTTTCCCGCCTACAGCCCTACCGAATAAACTGACAACACCAAAACTCTTTGCTGAAGCCCTAACCCATAACCGCACCCTATTCTATGAGAATTATCCAGCGACGCCCAAAGCCGCCCCTGTGCTTGTCGCCAAAGGTACCAAGTCTCTAGCGGTACTCCCCTTGCGAAAGGAACAAACCACACAGGAGCAAGGTGCTATCTTATTACTCTGGTATCGCCAAACTTACCTGCCCTCCTATCAGCGTCATTTCCTGGATTTACTGCTGGGAGAACTTCATACCCTCCTACGTCTGCAAACCACAGCGTTTCGCCTCGAACAACTCCAAGCCCGCTACAATGCCATTTTAGAAATCCCTCAGGGCGTCGTCTTTGTCGATATCAGTGGCGGACAAGGTTGGCTAAATCCAGCCGGGGCAAAGATTTTGGGATTAAAACAAGGAGAAGCGGAACCGAGTGCGATCGCCCAGGCGATGGCAACCTTACGCAGCAGCGCGGATAATCAGGAGGAGATTGCTAAACAGGCGGCACAGCTTTTTTCCCAACCGGACGTCGAAATTCACGACTGGATCTGGACATTTAGTCATCCCAAATCAGTGGTATTGAGTATCTCAAGTTTGCCGACTTACGGTCAAGATATTCAAGGTCGCCTCTGGTTGTTTAATGATATCACTGAGAAATATTTGGCACAACAGGCATTAGCTGAACGTACAACCCAACTGGAAACGGCGAATGAACAACTGGAAACAGTTAATGATACATTAAGATTTACGCAGTTTTCAATTGATCGAGCGGCTGATGCAATTTTCTGGATTGGGCAAGATGGAAAGATATTGTATGTCAATTATGCCGCTTGTCGGTTGTTGGGGTATCCTCTGAATGATTTGCTGTCGATGAAAATTCATGAGATTGATGCTAATTTTACAGCTCAGAGTTGGTCAGATCATTGGCAGATTATTAAACAATGTGGTTCTCTTTCTCTCGAATCGCATCATCGCAGCAAAACGGGTAAACGTATCCCGGTAGAAGTGCGAATTAGTTATTTGGAATTTAACGGCAAGGAATACAACTGTGCCTTTGTCCGTGATATTACCGAACGCAAGCAAGCTGAGAAGGCATTGCGTTGGGAACAGGAGAAAGCTGATCGTTTATTGTTGAATATTTTACCCAAACCCATTGCCGAGCGATTAAAACAGGAAACCTGTCTGATTGCCGATCGCTTTGCCGATGTAACCATTTTATTTGCCGATATTGTTGGCTTTACCGATATTTCGGCTCGGATGCCACCCGCGCAATTGGTTTTTTTATTAAATCAGATATTCTCCCGATTTGATCAATTAACGGAAAAGCATGGGTTAGAGAAGATAAAAACAATTGGCGATGCTTATATGATCGCCAGTGGTATTCCCACTCCTCGCAAAGACCATGCTGAAGCCATGATCGAAATGGCATTAGATATGCAAATCGCCATGGCTCGCTTTAATCAGTTTCAGGATGAAAATTTCTGTCTGCGGATTGGGATCAATAGTGGTCCTGTGATTGCTGGGGTAATTGGCACTAAGAAATTTATTTATGATTTGTGGGGAGATGCAGTCAATACCGCTAGCCGCATGGAATCTCATGGCATTCCTGACAAGATTCAGGTGACAGAAACGACATACAAGCTCTGCAAAGACAAGTTTTTATTTGAGCAGCGGGGTCCAATTCCGGTTAAAGGTAAGGGAGAAATGACGACTTATATATTTATTGATCGTAAATAATTCAATACTTGTTCATGGTTCATGGTTCATCGTTGGCTTATCTGCTAACGTGGGTATACTGTACAGCATTTGATTGAGTTTTGTTATATAATTATTAGTTTACCGAAAATATATTGATTTTTTTTTAGTAATATCAAAAAACATAAAATTAATTATTTTTACATAAATGTGCAACATTTGTCAATCCGCCAAAGTACACAAAATAATCCGAAAATTTGGCGGAAGCGAAAATATAGGAATCGAATAAAAATAAAAGTAATATTAATCAAGAGATGTAAATCCCTTTAGCAAAGACGGAGAGATTAGCCTCATGTTCATGTCAACCTTGCTCTATCTGAATCACTACATCAGAATTGAAATGCCAAATCCAGATGTTGATAACACCATCTATGTGTCTATTTGCCGAGCTTCCGGAACCTATGATCCCGATGAGTGCGAACCGTATGTAACGGATTACCAAATCAGTGGGAAGTCCCCTGATCCAAACGATTGGATTAAGGAAGCCATGGATAGCGCGATCGCAACATTGGATCAACTAGGGGTGAAATACTACAACCCAAAGTTTTTGACGGCGCATCCTGCTTGTAGTCAACAAGTCGCTTAACCCAACGCCGCCGACTGCATCTGGTATCGTTGAACCCGGAAAATTGATCAAGAGTTATTCTAGTCCTGTGATCATCGCCTTGCCGTTCCAACCTTTTTTAAGTTGGTCTTTTCAATAGCCGCTACCTTGGCAGGTTCTTAGTTTTCACGGTATGTGGCGCAACCAAGGACATCCAGATGTGACTAAACCCGCCCCGACTGAGGTTTCTGGCGCAAGAAGGAAATTCTCAATGAATGTATTACAATTAAATACTTAAATACAAATAGTATTATTAGAGTGCAAAATGCTTACCAGCGCTCAACTTGATTATGGATGCATCTCCAACCCAGACGAAGCTGAACAACTTGGGGAACTACTGACGCAATGTTTCGGCAGTGCCCTTAACGATTGGCAAGTTTACCTAAATCGTATTGGTCAAGATAATTTACGGCTGATTCGTCAAGGAAAACAGATTGTTGGCGGTTTAGCGATTTACTCTATGGGTCAATGGTATGGCGGTCAATCAATACCTATGGCAGGAATTGCCGCTGTTGGCATTGCGCCAGAGTATCGGGGTACAGGTGCAGCTTACACACTGATGCAATGCACACTCCAAGAACTTCATCAGCAAGGTGTACCCATTTCCACTCTCTACGCCGCTACCCAGGTTCTCTATCGCAAAGTCGGCTATGAACAAGGGGGGATTCGCTGTAGTTGGCAGATACCAACCCAGACAATTCAACTACGCGATCGCACTTTACCGATGTCCAGGATAAAACCCGTAAACTATGAGGTTTTTCAGGACTTATATTCTCAACAGGCGCAAACAACCAATGGTAATTTAAATCGAAATCCAGCGATTTGGCAAAATCTGCTGGAAGCACCAACTAATCAGTCGATTTATGCTTATCTTATCGGTGTCGAATCTCAACCGGAAGGCTATGTTATCTGTACCCAATCTTCAAACGCTGAGGGCTTATTGCTGAATATTAAAGATTGGGCATTCCTGACCCCAGCCGCCGCACGACGTTTTTGGACATTCTGCGCGGATCATCGTTCTCAGGTGAGGCGAGTACGGTGGTACAGTTCTTTGATGGATAGTTTAACATTACCCTTAGTGGAGCAAACGGCTCAAATTTGTCAGCAAGAACGTTGGATGCTGCGGATTCTTGATGTCCCTAAAGCGTTGGAAAAACGAGGATATCCTTTAGAGATTGAAACCGAATTACATCTAAAAGTTCAGGATGAATTATTTGCCGCCAATAACGGTAACTTTATCTTGAGTGTTTCCCAGGGACAGGGGAAAGTCACGCCGGGAGGGACTGGTGAATTCCGCTTGCATGTAAGGGCGTTGGCTTCTCTGTTCACCAGTTTATTTACGCCTGAACAACTGCAACGGATGGGTTATTTGGATAGTACAGCGGCAGCGTTGTCAAAGGCAAGTTTGCTATTTTCAGGTTCCTTACCTTGGATGCCGGATTTCTTTTAATCGGGATTGGGAATTGGGGTTGGCATTAGTTTTAAGTTGAATGTCACGCTCCTTAAGGCTGGTGGGCAATGCCCACCCTACGATAGATAAAGGGTTTTGGCGCTCCCAAAATGCTTATTTCAGTGCTATTCGTGTTAAGTTAAGCTACAGCCTATATCTTCAATTTAGGAAAGGGCGGGTTTTGTTCTAAATGTTATTGGTGATATTCAAGTTTAGTGGCTAAACCCGCCCCTACAATTGGCAGACGCTTCAAAAGCACGTCTCTAAATGACTTTTTACTTTTTTTACGTTATTCATGGCACTTCATCAAACTTCGGGACGCTGGCGCTTGGGATTAGCGCTATCTTTAATTACTGTATTTATGTGGGGGATTCTCCCCCTAGCGCTAACCATAACTCTTCAGGTGTTGGATGTTTATACAATCACCTGGTTTCGTTTTCTCATGGCTTTTGGATTGCTGGCGCTTTATTTAACCACAAGACAACAGTTTCCGTCATTACAGCAACTGCGTTCAGCCTCTCTGGGACTCCTCGCGATCGCGACTCTTTTTTTAGGAGGTAATTACCTGCTATTTTTGCAAGGGTTAGGGCAAACGTCTCCCACAAATGCCCAAGTGCTGATTCAGTTAGCCCCCATGTTTTTGGGTTTGGGCGCTTTGGTTGTGTTTAAAGAACGTTATACTCTGCGTCAATGGATTGGTGTGGGTATTCTGGTGTTGGGATTTACTCTATTTTTCCATGATCGATTCCAAGTCGTAATTACCTCACGCTCTACCTATCTATTGGGTAATATGATTATCGTCTTAGCTGCTGTAACTTGGGCGATTTACGCTTTGGCACAGAAACAACTTTTGCATAAGTTACCGTCTACTACGATAATGCTGGTGATTTATGGCGGCTGTGCTGTATTATTCACGCCGCTAACCACACCGCAATCCCTGCTCAGTTTGAGTCCGTTACACCTGAGTTTACTCCTCTTTTGTGGATTAAATACCCTGATTGCGTATGGGGCGTTTGCAGAAGCTTTGGAACATTGGCAAGCCTCGCGAGTGAGTGCGGTATTGGCACTTACACCGTTGGTGACATTAAGTTCAGTTTGGATGGCTTCGCGCTTTATCCCCAGATGGGTTGCACCAGAACAGTGGACAGGTTTAGGGCTTTTGGGGGCGATGTTAGTGGTGTTGGGTTCGATCGCGATCGCGTTAGGGCGTCGATCCAGTCATAAGTTATAAGTCAATTTTTAAGTTTCATGACAATAACTCTTCTGCGATAAATCAGGCTCATCAACGGCTTAATCCTAAGCCAGGACTGGATTTACCAGGCAATTTCCAGAGGACGCGATCGCACTATCCTATGCTGAAGATCACAATTATCCTGTGACGGAAATCTCTGGATCATTACAGGCGTCATCGCGTAGGATGCAATAGTTCATCTCAAACCTATCGTGGTTTAAAGGAAGGGGCATTATGAACACCTCTTGGATTCGCACCGCAACCATTACCGTCATTGATGTGGCTTTGCTTTGCACCGCCCCCTTATTAATTGAACTATTTTCCCACTTGCCATAACTGGATTGCCCAAAAGTTTTGAATACAGATTCAACCCGTACCCAACAGATACAGCAACAGGTTAACCACGCGATCACGTCTCTCAAGTCTCAAGGAATCCACGATTGGGAGATTCTCGATGCTTGGTCTAAACTACTCCATCAGCAGGGTAACTACGCGGCTGCTGACACATTGGCATCCGCCGCCTACGAATTAGGTAAGCCGCGCTAATGATAAAAATAATCATTGTCAAAAATTTGGCTTAGGGGTGATTTATTTTCCTCTTGCCTATTGCCTTTTGAATAAGGGCGGGTTTTGTTGTTCATTTATCGGTGACAAGTAGTTTTAGTGACTAAACCCGCCCCTACAATTGACTTTTATCTATTTCCCAACTAATTTACTCGTTGTATATTGGTTCGCTTAGGGTCAAGAATTTTTTGTCCCAAACTGGGAAACTTAACCGCAATACTAACTTTCTTGCCTGAACCAAACACATGGGTTACTTCTCCGATACCGAAGGTGTCATGACGCAGTAAATCGCCTTTTTTCCAATCCTTAGAGTTTGCCGTTGAACTAGAGGATTTTGATGACTTTTCCGTTGAGGCAGAAGGCGTTTGCTGTTTCACTTTCACCAAAGTACTGCTAATTAAGTCTTCGGGTAACTCATCCAAAAACTGAGACCGAACCGCAGGTTCACGATACCCATAGAGGCGGCGTTCACGGGCATGGGCAAGAAAGAGTTGTTCTTGGGCGCGAGTAATTCCTACATAACAGAGACGGCGTTCTTCTTCTAAAGCAATTGGGTCATCTATCGTCCGGTTATGGGGAAAAAGTCCTTGTTCTAAACCAACTAGAAACACAACCGGAAACTCTAATCCTTTAGCCGAGTGCAACGTCATTAACGATACCGCTTGTTGCCCATCTTCCAAATTATCTAAGTCAGACGCCAGAGACGCATTTGCCAGAAATCCTTCTAGGCTGTTATCTTCATTTTCTTCCTGAAATTGAACGACAGCATTATAAAGTTCATGGATATTTGCCAATCGGTTTTCCGCTTCGTCTGTGCCTTGATTTTTTAGGTCATCAGTATATCCTGATTCCTCCATGATAAACTTAATAATTTCTACCGCTTCTAAGTTTTCCGTATTCTCTTGGCACTGCTTAATCAATTGGGCAAACCGATTAACCGCTTTAGCCGAACGTCCAGCAATTGTATTAACCGAGGTTTCATCGCGGATAATTTCCCAGAGGGGAGTTCCCAATTCTTGAGCCGCCAGCACTAAATTATCAATTGTGGCTTTACCAATACCCCGTCGTGGCGTGTTAATAATCCGCAATAAACTGACAGTATCGCTGGGATTGGCAATGGTTCTTAGATACGCTAAGGCATCTTTAACCTCTTTGCGATCGTAGAACTTCAATCCGCCGATAATCACATAAGGTACTCGACCGCGCAGCGCGTCTTCTAAGGGGCGAGATTGGGCATTCGTCCGATAAAGGATGGCAAAACTGCCCCAATCTAGTTCCGGGTTCTGTTGATTAAGTTTCAGAATTTGTTGAACAACAAAATGAGCCTCTTCTAACTCATCCTCGGCGTGATGACAGTAAATGACTTCCCCAAAACCGCGTGTGGGTCTGAGAATTTTGTCAATCCGTTGGGTATTCTGTTCAATTAAATAGTTCGCGGCTTGGAGAATATTTTCGCGCGAGCGATAGTTTTCCTCTAATTTAACCATGGTGCGGGTTGTTTCATCCGACAACCCATCACCAAAGTCTTGCTGAAATCCCAACAAGATGGTGAAATCTGCCATCCTAAAGGAATAAATTGAGTTATGGACTAGCATACGATTCGCTATATAAGTATGAGCCACATCGACTTCTAGGTCATACACGTCTCCCTCATACTCATCTTGCCAAACTTGCTCAATTTCCACCTCTGTTAAGGTATCATCCACCTCGACTAGCACTTTCATTCCGGGGTGGAGATGAGATAAAGGCATAAAATAATAACTTGTGCCACTGATTAATGCTTTGCGTTGAATTTCCAGTTGACCTGCATCGGCAATAGAATGCGCCATACTCACCGCTTCTTTGTATGAAACTCTCGCTGTTTCAACCCGATACCCTCGGCTATTTTTCCCCGAACGAATGGAAAAGCCAGCCGCTTCTAAGTTGGTCGCAATATCACGACGATTAGAACACCATTGGATGCGGTGATAACTTGCCGATTTTTTATTGTCTAACCGAGGTGTACCAAACATAACCAGATTTAATGTCTGTCGGCGCAAACCATTTTGAGGACGGTAGTGAGGAAAATCTGGATGCAGCCAGAGATCTTGCATTAATCGGTGAGCATTGGTGATGGTATCAATTTCTTGGTATAGGCGAAAAATCCACTCATCATTCAGGCGCATTTGCCTACCTTTACCATGAAATACTAGCGTTGGTAACCCATATTTAGCTGCATAATAGGCTTCATAGTAAGCTGCTTCTTCATAAGACGTTGTAGTTTTCAGTACCCAAAGCTTATCCCCATTTTCTTGGGCAATACGAACTTTAAAGCCGAGTTCATCGCATCGATAATCGTTGTGACGTAGACTTTTAGTGATGCCGATGCGATATCCGCGATCTGCTCGATACATCAGATACACATAATAATGCCCTTCAATGGGTGTCATTCTGGCAAGAACAATATGATGAGGCGTTCCACGTAATACCTGTTCACCCGCACGAATTGACCAGAGAGTTCCACAAAAGTATCCTTTTTTGATATGCGTGATTTGATGGGGGTAAAGTTGTTTTTGTCCGGTTGGTGAGAGAACCTGATCTCCCACGTTCAAGGTTTCAATGGCTTTCTCGCCGACGGGGGTTAAAACCTTAGTTCCAGGAGGAAAACACTGATCGGCATCACCGACTACAAACACCGAACGATCGCGCCAATCCCATTGGGTTTTTTCTGGTTCGCCGTTTGTGGTTAATAGGTGTATCAGTTCGTACTGAATCCGGTTAGTATCTTGATATTCATCCACTAAAATATGGCGAAATTGATTGTGCCAATATCCCAGAACGGATTCGTTTTGTTGGAAGAGTTTAACGGGGACTAAAATTAGATCATCGAAGTCCAGGGCATTGTTGGCGGCTAACTGGTCTTGATAATGGTGATAAACTTCAGCATAGAGTCGCCCTTTATAACCAGACTGTTCTTTTTCAAAGGCTTGGGGTGATAAACCTAAGTTTTTGGCATTGCTAATCGCGTAGCGAATGGTACGAGGATTAAATTTTTTATCGTCTAGATTTAATTGTTTGGTGACGATGGTTTTCACCAGCGTTTGGGCGTCGGATTCGTCAAAGATGGAAAAGTTACGCTTCCATTGGCGTCCTTTTTCATCTGTATATTTGTTGATGTCATAGCGGAGAATCCGGGCAAACAGGCTGTGAAACGTACCAATCCACAAGGGTTTGATATATTTTTTATAGACTCGCGATCGCAACTGGGTTTGTTCAAGTTCTGGGAGTAATTCTAAACGCTGACCTCGCGTTTGGACAGCCAGTTGCTGGGCGAATAGGGTTTCAATCCGGGATTTCATTTCCCGTGCAGCTTTATTGGTGAACGTAACCGCTAAAATGTTTTCGGGATCGACTTTATGGGTGAGAATCAGATTGGCAATGCGATAAGTTAACGCCCTCGTTTTACCCGAACCCGCCCCCGCCACAACCAGCAAGGGACCGCAGAAATGTTCGACGGCGCGACGTTGAGAGGGATTGAGGTGCGTCAGGAAGTCAGTCGATTGAGTCATGGCTAGCTGAGGCAGAAGGGTAAGGGTTTGGCTATTTTAGTACAGGTTATCGTATTTTGAGGCAATACTGTATCGGGCAGACGCCACCCAACAATTATGATACTCTTGGTAATTCCTGTAGTTCTATGACCAGCAATACCCCAGCGACAGACACAACCCCTAGTCTCATTTCACCGTCGGTTACTCCTAAACCAGCCCAAGATACGCCTCCTGTAAAACTAGGAATTATGGTATCGGGAAGTGGTAGCAACTTTGAAGCCATCGCCCAAGCGATCGCAGATGGGCAACTCCATGCCCAAATTCAAGTGATGATCTACAATAATCCCGGTATCAAAGCCCTCGCCAGAGCCGAAAAATTCAGTATTCCCACCGTTCTCCATAATCACCGAGATTACAAAAAACGGGAAGCCCTCGATGCTCAAATTGTCCAGACATTGAAACAATACCAAGTTGAACTCGTGGTTATGGCGGGTTGGATGAGAATTGTCACGCCAGTCTTGATTGATGCATTTCCTAGTCGCATCCTCAACCTCCATCCTAGTCTATTACCCAGTTTCAAAGGGATTCGCGCTGAAGCAGAAGCCTTAGCCGCAGGCGTCAAAATTACCGGATGTACGGTTCACTTAGTTAGCCCAGAAGTCGATAGTGGACCCATCTTAATCCAAGCCGCCGTTCCCGTGTTTCCTGACGACACGCCAGAGACGCTACACGCCCGGATTCAAGTTCAAGAACATCGCATTTTACCCCAAGCGATCGCCCAGTTCGTAGTTGCGCTTGGGCGCTAAAAATCCCAGCATCGCCGACTATAAACCGTGATCGGAGCGGGTTTATTGCCATCGTATTGGCAAAACCCGATTATCGGGAAACCCGCCCCTACCAGCTAACTGGAGTTTAGACTAAGAGGAAGGGGAAAACGATTACCTCTTAAAACAACGATTCTAAATCCCGATACCCACTCACCACCCGCACAATTTCCACGCCATCCTCAATCACCCGATAAAGAATGATGTAACCTAAGAGAGGAACACCCCGTAACAACGGTTCAATGTCAGCATAAGAACGCCCTATATTGGGAAACTTCACCAAGTTCTTACATTTCTGCTCAAACCCATTTACAAACCGTTCACCAGCCGCTATACTCCGACTCAAAAAATAATCAGAAATCTCATCTAAATCCTGACTCGCTTCTGGAGAAATAATGTAACGGCTCATTCTTGATTTTCACCCGCTTTGTGAAGCTTCTCCCGCAACCTAGCAATCACCACCTCCCCATCAATTCCTTCTCCTCTATCAAGCTGTGCAATACCAACCGCTACTTTCCCCCGCGTTTCTTTCAGCCATTTTTGATAGTGATTATCACGTTCTTCAAGTAATCGCAACGCCTCAACAATCACCTCATAAGCGCTTCCATACTTGCCACTTTTGAGCCTTTCTTGAATCAACTGCTCCTCTTCTGGTTTAAATGTAATATTCATCCTCTCAAACCCCCTAAAACCATTAACTTTATTGTACTAAATGCTCAAAGATTCAAAATTTGTGCTACATTCTCAGCAATTCTCTCCTCCAACTCCCGCGCTCTCTTATCAAAGCTAATCGAAAAATTAAAATGGCTTCAAAAAGTCGGGGATCTATCCAAGGATCTACGCTTCAACCTCTCGATGTCCTAACTTCCAAAAGAAACTAGACAGCCAATTAGTCGCCACATGAGCCACAATCGGAACCAGCAAATTTCCTGTACCTACAGCACTAACCCCCAGTAACACTCCCACAATCGTTGCCCAAACCACATAGGGCCACTGTTGGGAACCACTCAAATGTAAAACGCCAAATACCAAGCTAGAAATAATCACACCCACGGCATTCAAACCAATGGCGGGTAACATTACCCCTCGAAACAGTAACTCTTCACTCATACCCGGAAGTAACCCCAACCAAATCAGATCCGGTAATACCAACGGCTTTAAAACCAAGTTGAGGTAAACGTCAGCACTTTTACGGTAGCCTGACCAGAGGCGATAAACCACACTACTCATCGCGGTAATTCCTAAGCCTATGCCTAATCCGATGAGTAATCCTTCTACAGTAAAGTCTAGGGATAAAAGTGTTACCGACCCAAATCTCAGCCAGAGTTTAGCCACGACGAGCAAAACAACCGCCGTTATCCCCATGGCAACTAACACTTGGGTGCGGGTGAGGGGTTCAAAGTCAGGGTTATCGGGAAGCTGTTTAGTCACTAATATATAGATAAGTTATGCATAGACGACAGGGAGGGACTCAGAGCATCGGCACTAATTCCAGCGCGATGGATCACTAACCTACCCAGTGCCTCTAAATACGAGTGTACTCGCACCGCTTTGATTGCCAAAGGTTCTGGAGGCACTTGCATTGAGGTTTGGTTATCCTCAACGGCAATAATTTGAGTCCGTAACTGACTTAAGCTTAACAAGGCACTACCACCACAGGCACTAGCAGGAATCACTACTGCATCCACATCCTCTGCCCAAATTGCTCCCGGTTGACGCCGCGTCACCTGAAATTGCGGGGCGCGACTTAACCCCACCAGCACACAGGGTAAAAACGTATAGCCGAGTTCCTCGGCTGCCGATCGCGGCGACAAGTTCGGTTCTAGGGGAAGGGGCATTAATGCCGGGGCGTGGGCGCAAGGGATTTGGAAGGTTCGCACGATTAGGTGAGAGATCACAGCTTCTGCACCCGCCAAAGGATCAACTCCTTGTCCCTGTCGGTATGCTTCTAGGGCTTCGCTTCCCAGATCATCGGGAAAACGAGCCACTACTGCGATCGCGTCTGCCTTTGCCTGTTGAATCAGCACCTCAGCCGATCGCAACAAACTATCGGGATTGCCTATTGTACCCCAACTCGCCCCCGATGGTGCTGTCCGCAGTTCCACATTTAAGGGCGCGTCGGTGATTACGTAATCAGTCAGATTTAGTCCTAACGTGGCTCTGGTGGCATCAGCTGCTTGCAGATGGCGTAAACGCAGATCCGGTTCAATCCCTTGGTCGAGAATTAATCCCACCCGATTTTGATGCACAGGTTGTAATCCCCAGCATCCAGCGGCGAATTTGTCAAGCCCATAGCCTTCGACATAGAGGGCGTTGGGTAAATTCCAGTAAAGTTGAGCGCCATTGAGGACATTGGGGTGAGTAATTAGGCGATCGCAGACTTGCGCGATCGCTCTGGCGACGGGTAAAGCGTCTCCCGCATAGCCACCAATGGATGCGCCAATTCCTGTGGGAACAATTAAAACAACAGTATAAGGACGCACAATGGTTAAGGAGTGGACGGTTGAGCATCGTTATTTGTAACAATGGCTTCAACCTGAGCCTTTTGTTCCTGAGTATCCACAGCCGTAACCGCCCAACGCAGGGGTTCTCCCTGTTTTTGCAGTTCTGTCTCAATCGCTTGATGGAGTTGTTTCGGTGACTCCTGGAGGTCAATTTCGGCAGTAATGAAGTGAGTTGTCATTTTCTGAGTGGGGTAAATTACAATAAATGATCAATTGTCAAGGGGTACAAATGCTGGGTGCATGTCAACACAAGTAGGTTGCGCCCCAACACCATGCTGACTCAAGACGGTTGACCAAATTGGCGATCATACACCTCGTCTTCCTTACCGGATTCAACTTTCAGGTTAGAGCGCGGTAAGGCGATACAAAGCAAGACATACCCTTCCTCTTGCAATTCGGGTCCAAGTCCCATCCCTTCGCTTTGATCAACAGAACCCTCAATGATTTTAGCGGCACAGGTTGTACAAACGCCAGCATTACAGGCATTGGGTAAGTCTATACCTTGTTCCTCCGCAGCCCGAAGAATTTGTTTATCCTCTGGGACTTCTATCGTGTAGGTTGTTCCTTCGTGATTGATTTCGACGGTGTAAGTCTTAGGCATTGTACCTCTTAGCGGCTTTCCAGGTTGACTTTCCCGGTTGGGGAAAAAATATTGACCGGGATTATTTTAACCTTTGTTGTCGGATTCCAGGCTATCCTTGAATTTATTACTAGACCGACACTCTAGATTCTCATGATTGATCCGATCGCATCCTCTCGTACTCACCCTGCTGAACCCTCTCTCCCGCCGTCTTGGAACTATGAGGCGACAGTGGCTCAGGTGGAGACGATTATTGAGCAAATCGAACGGGGGGAACTGGAATTAGCCGAGGTATTTGACCAATTTGCCTCGGCTGTCGAGTATTTGCGTCAATGTGAAGCCTTTCTGCAACAGCGACAACAGCAAATGGATTTGTTGATTGAGACATTAACAGATGAGTCAGATTCCCCGACTTGATCTCTAACT
>CAKZMA010000810.1 GCA_937127375.1 uncultured Coleofasciculus sp.
GTAGTTGAAGGCGGTTTCAAATTCTCCTTTTTCATCCGCTAATAGTTGTCCTAGCCTTGCCAAGGTTGCGGCTTGATTTTGAATATCACCAATGCGTTGAGTTAAGTCTAAAGATTGCTGATAAAGGGTGATTGCGTCTTCTATTTCTTCCTTTTGGGTGTGGATATATGCCAGATTGTTTAATGTCGCGGCTTCTCCTTGTACATCGCCTATGCACCGTGTAAGGTTTAAGGATTGTTGATAAAGGGTGATTGCTGTTTCAATGTCCCCCTGATGGGCGTGGATATACGCCAATTGGTGTAATGTCGCCGCTTCTCCTTGGACATTGCCTATGCGCTGTTGGAGTTTTAATGATTGCTGAAAAAGGGTTATCGCTTTTTCTATTTCCCCCTTGTAAACGTAAGTACCTGCCAAATTGCTTAATGTCGCGGCTTCTCCTTGTACATTACCTATGCGCTGTTGGAGTTTTAACGATTGCTGAAAAAGAGCGATCGCTTGTTCTATTTTACCCTGTTGGACATAGATAGCTGCCAAATTACTTAATGTCGCTGCTTCTCCTTGTACGTTGCAAACTCGCTGTTGGAGTTTTAACGATTGCTGAAAAAGAGCGATCGCTTGTTCTATTTTACCCTGTTGGATGTGAATATTTGCTAAACCATTCAATGTTGCCGCTTCTGCTTGCACATCGCCTATGTGTCGTGCGATGTTTAACGATTGCTGAAAAAGAGCGATCGCATCCTGAAATCTTCCCTGATTAAGCTGAATTATTCCTAATTCATATAATGCTGTTGCGTTGAGGGATGCTAAATTCTCATCATCGTTGGCTAACTCTAAGGCTTGTTCCAAATATTCCCTAGCTTTGGCAAACTCTCCCTGACTAGAATAGGCTTGTCCTAATTGAATCAAAATATTAATACGTGTTTTAAGATTCGCCCCTGTATCTGACTGACCAGAAGGGTGGTATTCCATCAGCAGACGCTGGAGTAAATCAATTCGTTCTTGCTTTTCCGATACTTCCAAACTTCCCAGCATTCTATCTGAACCTATAGTTTGCTGAATCGCCTCATCTCTGGTTAATTGTCCTGTTTCAAAATGAAACACTTTTCTACCCCATGCCCAAAAATCCGGGGCATATTTCGCCAGTCGAGTTATCGCATAATCGGGTAAAACAAACAAAATGGGATGAGGTACACTAGCGGTAAAGGCATCGCGCACGAAATTAAGGTCTTGCAGTACGGGCGGATAGTCCCCCGACATACCAATTGATTTCTCTAAACCAATAATAATTAGAACTAATTTTTTATCCTCATCTCTTTGGATTTTATTTAATTCTTCAATAATAGCATCCCGCACAAACCGCAAATTGGGATCAGAAAAATTAAAAACCTCAAACTGAATCTCCTGACATTGAGGATGAGTCGTGATAATTTCAAGTAAACACTCTCTATCTTTAGCAAAATTAACCTCAATAAAGCCAATGGTTAATTTCTCATCCACAAAATCCACAAACATCACCAGTTCAGCCAATGACTGCTGATTCCGGTCAATAAAAACATCTCGTTCATCTCGTTCTGACATCTCTTTAGGGAGTGCTATACTTGGCTTGAGCGAGTTTAAGGGCATCTTGGAAGGCATTACTTTGCTTTAATACAGGATTAATATAATTCCAGCGATTCGTACCGTTGTATTCCAAGACCGAGGTATTAAATAACATTAATTGTCCAGTATCATCTTTCTCAATATCCTTGGTTAAACAAACTTGCGCCAAAACTGGATAATGGTTTTGGGGAATAATTCGCTCAAAGTTAAACTGTTCCTGCTTCACTGCATAGGTAACATCATCAGTGGTTACTTTCTGATGACCACGAGTAGCCGCAGTGAGACAAGCTTTAGCCGTCATTTGCATCAATTGACGCACATGACCCCCACTAGCTTTAGCTAAATCCAGCACTTGTTCACGGGAGTCAAATACAGCCTCTGTATCTACCCGTTGTTCAATGATACTAGCAATTCCAGCGAGTCCCAGGGGATTATAGTCCAAATCCCAGCGATCGCGTGCCAAGTCATAGATATTGACCATGGGCATAATATTGGGACTATCGAAGGCATTACTCAGATTTTGGGGAGAATAGACGACCGAAATCGGCACAGTATAAATAATCGTACAATGTAACCCTTGCAGTTGCGCTGCATAGTCAAAGAATAAATGATTACCTACCTTGGGCGGAACTCGGTCTAAATTATCGAAAATAATCAAAAATCCCTTATCATAGTTCGGTAGATGCTTCCGTAGCTTGACAAAAGCATCATCCAACAACAGATTAATATCCGCTTGTAAGCGACCAATATCTTTTTGCAAGGTTTGGCGAATCGTCTTTTTCTGCTTATCCGCCCCTTTTATTTGCGCTTGTAGCTTGGCTAATAGCTTAGAAATAAACGGGATTTCATAACCTGCTTCCGCCGTAGCACTGACACTCACGGATTTCTCCACCGTTTCCTCAGTTTCTTGGGTGATTTGCTTAAACCAGGACTCAAAATTATGCAGCAATTGCGTATCAAACTTTGCCCCTAATTTATAGAGTTCATCAGCCACCTTTTTAGTAATGATCAGGTATAAATCCGTATAGTCGGCATCATTAATATCCAATTCAGCATCCGCTTCTAAATAAATCACCCGATATTCCGCGTCCCATCGGTGCTGAATCCGTCGCAGTTCGGTACTCTTACCACATCCCCGATGTCCGGTAAATAAAATTGAGCTAAATTCAGCAGGTTCAAGAAAGTCTAAACGGGCGCTAA
>CAKZMA010000811.1 GCA_937127375.1 uncultured Coleofasciculus sp.
ATTTCCGGAAAAATCTAGAAATTACCTGTAAATCTGCATTTAGTCATTAACAGTTCAATCTCACCTTTACTCAAAAATGCCATTGACTGGGCATCTCGTCCAGAACCGGGCGAACCCCCTCTTGCCCTCACCTGTTTTCGGAATAAAGTGGCTGTCTTGATGAGTACCTCACCCGGAGGAATGGGCGGGTTACGGGGTTTAATTCATGTTCGTGCCATTCTCGGTAATATTGGCGTGTTGGTTTTACCGGATCAGAAAGCGATTTCCAATGCGTATCAGGCATTTGATCAGAATGGGAACTTGATTGATGAGACACAACAAGCGGCGGTGAAACAATTGGGTAGTAAATTAGCCACAGTCCTGGCAAAATTAGCTTGATCAGGGAAGCCCAGGTGTAGAGAGACTCCAGGTGTAGCGCGATAAACAAAGGACGTAGCTTGCTTCTGGCGAAGCGAGTATGACCAATGACGAATGACAAAGGACAAATCTGCTGTAGACTATCTCTAGCCCAACTGTAATTGCCCAAGTTAGCGTGTTCAGCCCATCTAGTTCTGACCAATCCCCTTCCCATAAATCTTTGCCCAATCAACGATGGCAAATTTCCTCCGCTAACCCAGAAAAAGCCAATCAACTCGCCCAAGGGACAGGATTGTCACCCCTGCTGGGTCAAGTGTTACTTAATCGAGGATTCGACACGGTAGACCAAGCTATGGTCTATTTATATCCAGAATCCCAGGCTATGCCCACGCCGATGGATGAATTTCCTGACTTGGCGATTAGTGTGGATATGCTCAAAGAAGCGATCGCAGAAAATGAGAAAATAGCCATCTGTGGTGACTATGATGCCGATGGCATGACCAGTACCGCCTTGTTACTGCGGGCATTACGGTGGTTAGGGGCGGATGTGGACTATGGGATTCCTAGTCGGATGAAAGAAGGCTATGGGATCAATACTCGGATTGTCGAAGAATTCGCCAATGAAGGCGTGGGGCTAATTCTGACTGTGGATAATGGGATTGCAGCACACGACGCGATCGCACGCGCTGTAGAACTGGGTATTACAGTTATTATTACCGATCATCACGACCTTCCCCCCGAACTCCCCAACGCCGATGCAATTCTCAACCCTAAACAGTTACCCGAATCTTCCCCCTATCGCAGTTTAGCTGGTGTCGGTGTCGCCTATATATTAGCCGTTACCCTCGCCCAAGATTTAGGTCAGCATCAGGGACTCACTAGCCAACTCCTAGAACTCTTCACCCTAGGTACAATTGCCGATCTCGCCCCCTTAACGGATATTAACCGTCGTTGGTTAAAACGAGGATTGCAACGCTTACCTAAATCTCAACTGGCGGGAATTCAGGCTTTAATCCAAATGTCAGGCGTCAGTGAAGACCAAATCGCCCTGAAACCGGAAGATATCGGCTTTAAACTTGGACCCAGGATTAACGCGGTGGGGCGCTTAGCTGATCCGCAAATCGTGATTGAACTCCTCACCACCAGCGATTCTGGAATCGCCTTAGAACGGGCGATGCAATGCGAACAAATTAACCAAAAACGTCAACACCTGTGCGCGGAAATTGAGCAAGAGGCGATCGCACTAATTGAAACAGAGGAGTTAAACTGGCAACAGCAGCGCGTTCTCGTCTTAGTGCAACCGGATTGGCATCATGGGGTGATTGGCATTGTGGCGTCGCGCCTGGTGGAACGGTATGGTGTTCCGGTATTTATTGGTACTTATGAAGACGAAAACCCAGAACAGATTCGCGGTTCTGCACGAGGGATTCGGGAATTCCATGTCTTTGAAGCCCTACAATTTTGCCATGATTTATTAGGGAAATTTGGCGGACATCAAGCGGCGGGAGGGTTTTCGTTACCGACTGAAAATTTAGCGGCGTTTCAAACTCAACTCAGTCACTTTGCCCATCAATGTTTAGAACCTGAACATCTGAAGCCTTTAGTCGCTATCGACACCGAGGCGAATTTTAATCAAATTACTCATAATCTTTACGAACAAATTGACCGATTGCATCCCTGTGGGATTGGTAATCCTGACCCAATATTCTGGACGCCGAATGTGCGCGTGGTGGAACAAAGACTCGTGGGCAAAGGGCATCTAAAGCTTACCCTGTCTGGATTTGATGGAACCAAGCAAGTGAATGCGATCGCGTGGCGTTGGGGTGAATACTTCCCTTTACCCTCTACTGTAGATATTGCCTATAAACTCAAAGATAATGCCTGGAATGGAAATGTGACAATTGAATTAGAATTAGTTGGCATTCGGGTGAGTGAATCCGCCCCATCAGGGATTAAAAAAGCTGAATTTTATCACAATGAACGTCGCTATACCTGTAGTTTATGGGAATCATTAAACGAGTTGCGAATTAGAAATTCTGAAGGCAAAGTTCTGGTGATTCAAAAAGGACAGCGTACCGGGCTTTTAGGGTTCAAGCGGGATGATGCGAAACAAGTGGATGTTACCCAGCCTCACTATTATCAGTTAATTAAAGCCGCGACTCGTGCTTTAAAGTTGTGATTGGTCATTCGTTATTGGTCATTGGCCATTTGTCCTTTGTCATTTAGTCGGGGCGGGTTTAGTTAGATTTGGGTGCAACTGAAACGATAGTTGTCAAACCCGCCCCTACAACTGTCATCAGATGGCTTCCCTATCTCCCCCAGCTCCCCCAGCTCCCCCAGCTTCCCCAGCTTCCCCAGCTTCCCCAGC
>CAKZMA010000812.1 GCA_937127375.1 uncultured Coleofasciculus sp.
AAAATCTTAGACCTGGCACAACAAATGATCCACTTAGCGGGTTTCATGCCAGAACGGGATATCCCAATTAAAATTACCGGATTGCGTCCCGGTGAGAAACTACATGAATCCTTAGTCGGCTCGACTGAAAAGGTTTCTGCGACAGAACATCCGAAAATTATGGCGGTTTCTAGCCAACTCCCATCTAGGGAAGCACTGATGCAAGCGATCGCGAATCTTTCAGAAGCGACAGTTGCTGGCTTCCCTCACAACCTGCTGTGGACAACAGCTCAATGGTGTCTAAGCATCCTCGAATCTCAACCTTGCCAAAACTTAAACAAACAGTCTCCTCAGAATAAGCGTAGCTCGGATAAACCTGTCGAGACGGAAATCCCGGAAGTTTCATAATCAGGGCATGATAGTATGTGCGGTTGAATATTTACACTTGGGTAGAGACAAGGCAGAGGGGAGAAGGTAAGGGGGAAGGTTACCAGGTAAAAGGAAATGATGGCTATTTAGCCGAACCTGATATGATTTATGGATTTAAATATTTATAATAAAATCGTTTAATCAACAGAAAAAATCAACTCATTTTTCATGAAAACCTATCTTGATTATATCCGTAAAGGATTAGATGATCTCAGTATAATTTTATTCGCTGATGGCTGGTTGTTTTTATTGCCATACCTGCTTTTTTATTTATACTTCAAGTATTTTAACCTAGATGTATTTGCTTTAAAACCCATATTTATTATCCTTCATTGCGGTAATTTTTTATTATTTTTACATTATTTAAATTTGGCGGCGAGAAAAATTAAGGCATCAGATTTATTCTTCTGGGTTGCTCTGTTGCTGCTTTTCTTAATACCAGGAGCTTATCTAGAGTTTCCGTCTGATCCGTGGGAGCATTTCCGGAGAATTTTCTCGTGGCAAGGCAGTGATTTTATTCAAGACAATCGAGTTAACCACAAATTTACTTATTTTTGGGGCTGGACTCTGATGTTCGATGTGCCGCTACTCTATCGACGAGTGGCACTGGATATTTACAGCGCTTTCTGGCAAATACTCCTAGCTTACCAATTCTATTTATTGGCACTTCGCTTAGGGTTTTCCCAGTATTGGGCAAAGGTTCAAGTCGTTGCCACTATATTTTTATTTGGCACAAATCTGTTTGGCTTTTATAGATACTATGCGCTTTCATCAACCCCTTTGGCTTATATCGCCTATCTGAGAGCAATCATTGTTTTAATGAATGCCAGAAATGGTCAAATCAAACAACTGGGTTTACTGATCCCGCTGGGCTTGATTATGTATTATAACCACTGGCAGGAGTTGATGTTGTTGTGTATCTCTGGGGTTGCTTTATTTCTGGACTATATAACTAGCCAAAATAAACATCTGAAAAAATTTATTTATGTTTCAGCCATCATGCTCCCGGTCAGTTTCGCTCTCGGAGCCTATCTGGTCAAAAATCCTCAAATCATACCAACTGAATCCTGGAGTCTACCCTACGTGTCTCAGTGGGGAACGTTTCGGATATGGGATGCCAAACTTGCTTATTTTGAAACCTTTGGCATTCATGGTTTAATCAGTTTGATTCTAGCCATTGTTTTTTTAGGAAAGTATAAAACTATATCGATTTTGACGCTGACCCCCTACCTGTTAATGCTTTTCCCACCTTTTGCCCTATTTTTTGCCGTAGTTCATGGAAACACAAGTAACTATGTTACCTACCGAGCTTTATATGCATTTCCCACGAGCTTTATGTTCGTCTTGGGCGGGCGAGAAATTCTGATGCTATTGAGGAAAAGACTAAAATTCTATTTACCTAGGTTGCAGGTTATCCTATCCATTTTAATCTTAGGAATAATAATGGTTTTACCGCCAATGTATCCTTATCGGGGTAGGTTTTGGTTCCAAGTTTATCAACCTCCAGCCGAATTATCCTTAAAGTCAATAGATGTCACGGCAAAATGGTTAGTAGACAATCGTCAGCTTAATTCAGACTGTGCCTTCGTGAGTGATAGTGCCACGGGTTTTCTACTGGGAACTCATTTAAATTTGCCGATTCGATTTTTCAATCGACCCCTTGTCTATAATCCCAGCACGACTATAGCCAGCATAACCAGCAGCGAGGCATTAAAAAATCATATAGAAGCTAATCAAGTCTGTAATTTGTTGATTGCTATACCAAGCAAAATGAATCTACCTCCTGTTTCAGTTATCGGGCAGAGTTCTGGACATTGGCAGGCGAGTTTAGTGCAAAAAGAATTAACATTTAATAAACACGTTGAGAAGATTGCCGACGCTGTACTAACTACAGGTTGGACTAAAACCTTTGTTCCTCCTTTTTACTGGCTCTATGAAAATTCCAAATAAGTACCAGAAATTAGCGGCTACTGCTATTACTTTATGCCTTGTCGCGATGATCACCATAGTCCTCGGTCAAGGTTTTCAGGACTCCATCCCTGAGGTAGTGTGGACAATGGTTAACGTTAATCATGCCGAACAGCAAGGAGATGCCCACCTAATTCAGGTTAAGCAGGGAAAGACAGTGTTAATAGACGCGGGTTACTTACAACCAGCCGAACAACAACTGGTTCCGTTTCTGCAAAACCATAACATCAATCATCTTGATTTAGTATTCGTCAGCCATGCTCACCGAGACCATTATCAGGGTATAACTGCTATTATCAACGCTGGGATTACCATTAAAGAGGTTTACTTTAACATACCCGACAAGACCATTTGTGACCGGGAAATTCCTTGGGGCTGCAATTATCTGCAATTATCAGGAGGTGCTGACTTATCGGAAAATGCTCAAAGAACGCCAAGTTGAGGTAAAATCTGCCCAAGCAGGTCAAGCCTTCGACTTAGGTCACGATACTGTCCTCAAGATCCTTTACGCCTTTAATGGCATCCAGACACCAGTGGGAACAACTGATATCAACGATATGTCCCTGATCATGAGGCTAGAACATGGTCAGCACAAGCATTTATTCACGGGTGACTTGAACCGGGCGATCGGGGGTTACTTAGCCGATCATCCCCAAGAAATTGCCGCTGATGTCCTGAAAATGCCTCACCATGGTACGGAGGGGGTAGCCCCGAATCAGTTTTTTGAACAGGTGGGAGCGAAGTATGCTTTAGTCCCGTCGCCCTCAGGCTTATGGTGTAGCGATCGCAGTTCCCGAATTCGGACTTGGTTTAGCCAACACAAGACACCCGTTTTTGTCAATGGCTTCTCGGGTCATGTTCGGGTTGAAGACTACGGGGATCAGCTCAAAATCGTAGCCGAGAAGGACTATAATCCTGATGGGTGTACCTAGTTGGGTACATAAGTGTGAGTGTGAGTGTGAGTGTGTGAGTGAAAAACTCAATGAGTGAAATTGCGATTTCTCTAAGGAACATTTCTAAGTGCTTTAAGCGCTATCATCATCCTGTTGATCGACTGAAGGAGATTTTACTTCCCGGAAAAAGTAGAGCGGAGAAGTTTTGGGCATTACGAGATATTAACTTAGAAATTCCCAAGGGGCAAACCTTTGGGATTGTGGGTCCCAATGGATCGGGAAAAAGTACCCTCCTACAAATTATTGCGGGAACCCTGACACCAACCAGTGGAGAAGTTCTTGTCAATGGTAGGATTTCCGCTTTATTAGAGTTGGGAAGTGGATTTAATCCAGAGTTTACCGGACGGCAAAATGTATTTTTTAATGGACGCCTCTTAGGGTTAAGTAAGCAAGAGATTGAAGATAAATTTGACCACATTACGAGTTTTGCCGATATTGGTGACTTTATCGACCAACCAGTAAAGACTTACTCCAGTGGCATGTATGTGAGATTGGCATTTGCGGTGGCAATTAATGTCGATCCTGATATTCTCATCGTTGATGAAGCACTCTCCGTGGGCGATGCTAAGTTTCAATTAAAGTGCTTTCTTAAGCTCAAAGAATTGCAAGAAAAGGGAGTCACTGTTCTATTCGTTTCCCATGACAGTAATTCTATTAAACGCTATTGTCAAAAAGCAATGGTATTAAATCAAGGTCAAAAAATTCTAGAAGCTTTGCCAAATGTTGTCATCAATCACTACACCCGACTTTTATTTCCAGAAGATGAAAAAAACAATGTTCCGAACCCTACACAGGAATTGGCATCAAGTTTAAACAATTTATCAGAACAGCGTAGAACATTAGAATATCGATATGGTAGTCATCGAGGTGAAATTCAGGACATACGCATTGAAAATCATGAAGGTATAGAAACACTTTGTTTCACGTCTTGTGAACGGATGATTGCCCGATTGAAAGTCTTAGTTAAAGAGGGTGTCATCAATCCATTATTTGCAATGACGCTTAAAGATTCTAAAGGTGAAGATATATATGTAACAAATACTTATTTCAAAAATATTGATATACCACCATTGACGGCTGAAACTTTGGTTGAGATTACCTTTGAACAATACCTCATGGTTTGTCCAGGCAATTACTTTCTTTCTTTTGGTTTTGTTTCCCTAGAGGAAGGGACGGTATTTCCAATTGACAGAAGATATGATGTGATTAACTTAAAGGTTATTCCATCAACTAATGATCTAAGTCAAGGCTTAGTCAATCTGAATAGTAAGATTACTGTTAAAATTGAAGAATCTACTTGTGTTGTTGCTAATTCTTAAGTTTTACTAAAAAATGAAGTATCCCAACGATTTTTGCAAAAATTCTGAATTGAATCTATGGCTTCCTTCTCAAGATGGATTCAATTTTACCTATTCAGATGGATTAGAGGAAGAAATTTATCTAGAAAATTGCTTACGGCAAGTCTCTGATTTAAGTTCCTCTTCTACTGAACTGGCAAGTTGTATTCGTGATTGGTCGTCAGAGTATCATTTAAGTCCTCAACGGAGTAGCTTGCTTCGCCCGCTAAAAATTCATCAATGTAGTTCTGTATTAGAGTTGGGGGCGGGTTGTGGCGCTATTACTCGATACTTAGGTGAAAATATTCCACATGTCATTGCTTTAGAAGGAAGTAAGCAACGAGCGAAACTGGCTGCTTTACGATGCAAAGATTTAAATAGCGTTCAAGTCGTTGTTTCCAACTTTAAAGATATTGAATTTAACCAGAAATTTGATGCTGTTACATTAATTGGTGTTATCGAGTATAGCGGATTATACCTTCACTCTCAAAATCCATACCAAAAAACTTTGGAGATAGCCAAACATTATTTAAAAGATGATGGCATTCTGATTTTAGCGATTGAAAACAAACTAGGACTTAAATATTGGGCTAGATGTTCGGAAGATCACACGGGTTTATTATTTGACGGAATAGAAGGGTATGTAAAGGAGAAGAAAATCCAAACATTTGGTAAACGAGAACTAGAAAATTTACTCAAGTTAGCTGGATTTGATTCCTTTAAATTTTTATATCCATTTCCTGATTATAAGTTACCCGAAGTGTTGCTCAATATTGATGAAGCTTATCTTCAGAGAGATAAGCCTTGGCTTTATCAATGGTTAGGATACTGTAACTCAAGGGATTACCGTCATTCTAAACTAGAAAACTTTCATGAGTTCTTAGTGGCTAAACAACTAGAGCATAACGGTTTATGGTCCGAAATGAGTAATTCGTTTCTAGTTTTAGCAAGCAGCAGTTCTAACAAAATTGATAGTTATTTAGATTTAAATTGTATTGCATACAAATATAGTGTAAAACGTTACAAGCAATTTATGACTCAAGTTAGTTTATGTCAAGGAATGGATGGTTCATTAAAGGTAGTACGTAAACCTATTTACCCTTCTTTAGCAGCAGTTCCAGAAAAAGCCAATAGTGATAACGAATTAAAGCATTACCCCAATGAAACAACAGACTTTGTTCAGGGTAAACCATTAATGGAGCAGTTAGTGATCTCGTTAAGATCTAATGAAGAAGATTTTAAAGATACACTTCAAAAGTGGTACATTTTTTTAGTTCGAGAGTCTAAACGTTTAAACTTGAAAAAAACAGATTTGCCTGGTATATACATAGATTGCACACCTTGGAACTTAATATTGACTGAAGATGACACAATCGTTTATATTGATCGAGAATGGGATTACCTTAATAAAGTACCAGTCAATTTTGTTGTTTTTAGAGGATTAATTTATTTTTACATAAATATTTTTCCTTGGATAGAGGATGCTTTGAGTCCTTTATTAAAAGAAAAAAATCTGAAATACTTTGTGAAGTATTGTTTCAAATTAATAAATTTAAATATAGAAGACGGTGATTATTTATATTTTAATGAATTAGAATTTAACCTACAGAGACAAACGAGTTATTTGTCAGCTAAAACCTTTGATGAGTATTTTAAAAATATAAATTCTGTTCCTCATGTAGTATTGACTAGGAAAAAACTAGACAATTTAGAAATTGCCGTTCAAAAGAGTCAAACAGAATCCGAGTATTTTAGAAGCGAATGGGAACGACTACAGTCTCAGCTACATCAGACTGAACTATCATTGGAACAGACTGAACTATCATTGGAACAATCTAGAGCCACTGTTATTGCAATGGAAAGCAGTAAATTTTGGAAAATGCGTACATTTTGGTTTAGATTGAGGCGTACTTTAGGAGTTTCTGATAATGTCAATCTTTCAATTAATCGTTTAGGCAAAAATATAAAGCATGTGTTTTATATATTAAAGAATAAAGGTTTGCGCTATGCAATAGCTAGAATTTCTAAGAAAATTTATCTTAGGTTAGATAATGGATCATCTAGCTATGAAGTACTACCTGATAATTACCAAAGATGGTTACAACAAAATTTTCCTAGAGAGTCGGATTTACGTAAGATGGCTGAGACAGTAGAAATTTTTCCTTATCAGCCAGTCATTAGTGTTATTATGCCAACGTTTAATACCTCTGAGCATTTCTTGCGGGAGGCGATAGAATCAGTAATAAACCAAGTTTATCCCTATTGGGAACTATGCATTGCTGATGACGCTTCAACTCAGCCGCACGTCAAAAATATCGTGGAAGAATATGCAGCGAAAGAGACAAGAATTAAAGTTATCATTAGGACAACTAATGGGCATATTTCTAACGCATCTAACTCAGCTTTAGAAATGGCGACTGGAGAGTTTATTGCTCTACTGGATCACGATGATTTACTCACCCCAGATGCTTTGTATGAAGTAGCTCTTTTGTTGAATCGGCATCCTGAAGCGGACATGATCTATTCTGATGAAGATAAAATTGATGAAACAAATAAAGTTTCATCGCCTTACTTCAAGCCAGATTGGTGTCCCGACTCATTTTTATCTCGGATGTATACTTGTCATTTAGGAATCTATCGACGAGAACTAGTAAAAAAAATTGGAGGTTTCCGAGTTGGCTATGAAGGAAGTCAGGATTACGATCTGGTTTTACGACTAACTGAAAAAACTGAAAACATATTCCATATCCCCAAAATACTTTACCATTGGAGAATTCATCCTCAATCTGCCGCCAGTGGAGTTGAAGCTAAGCCTTATGCTTATATAGCTGGTGAAAAAGCACTTATGGATGCTCTTCAGAGAAGAGGTGAAAATGGAATCATTAGTGGATTGCCTGGATTTCCAGGTCTATACAGGGTTCGGTATAAAATAGAAGATTATAAACGAGTTAGTATTATTATTCCTACTAGAGATTTAGGGAATATTTTGAATAACTGTTTAAAATCAATTTTTGAGAAGACTGTTTATCCAAATTATGAAGTAATTGTAATCGATAATGGAAGTACTGAAAATGATACCGTTCAAATTATTGATTATTGGAAGAGTAAAGAACATGAGCGATTTAGTTGTTATCCATTAAACATTGAGTTTAATTTTTCTAAAATTAACAATTACGCTGTTGCTAAAGCAAAAGGTGACTATTTGCTCTTCTTAAACAATGATATAGAAGTGATTACGGAAGACTGGATTGATGCTTTCGTCGAGCAGGCTCAAAGACCTTCTATTGGAGCCGTTGGTGGACTCCTATTATATCCCGATAAATCCATACAGCATGCTGGAGTTGTACTGGGAATTGGTGGTGTTGCGAGTCATGGTCATAAGAAGTCTCCCTCGACATCGCCAGGTTATGCAGGACAATTGTTAACAATCAATAATTATTCAGCGATTACAGGTGCTTGTTTAATGTGCAGAAGTGAAGTATACAAAGCAGTGGGAGGATTTGCTGAGGAATTAGCTATTGCCTATAATGATGTAGATTTTTGCCTTAAGCTCCTCGGTCGAGGTTATCGAAATATTTATCTGCCTCATGTTGTTCTGTATCATCATGAGTCTAAAAGTAGAGGAAGTGACGATACGCCTAAAAAATTGGTACGCTTAACTAGAGAGGCAGAATATATGAAGAAAAAGTGGGGTAAAATACTTGAAAATGATCCTTGCTATAATCCTAATTTAACAAAAAGTGCAGATGATTATAGTATAAACCTATAGATAGCTCAATGTATAGTTAATTTAACATTAGGAGTTTTGATTTAATGTTCTTTTGGAAAACAAGACAAACTTTCGCTCAAAAAAACCATTTAAAAGCTGTCAACTCTAATTTACCAGAAGACTCATTGCGTAAACAAATTGCTTCTCGATATTTAACAGGTAATGGCATTGAAATTGGACCACTTCATTCACCCCTGGAAATTCCAGTTGGCGTTACAGTACGCTATTTAGATCGGATGCCTGTAGAGCAATTACGGAAACAATACCCAGAGTTATCAAAGTATAATTTAGTTGAACCAGACATCATAGATGATGGCGAGACTTTAGCGTCTATAGCAGATGCTTCACTAGATTTTGTTATTGCTAATCACATGATTGAGCATTGCCAAAACCCCATTTTTTCACTTAAAAATTGGTTGAGAACCTTAAAAGGAAGTGGGATTTTGTATTTAGCTATACCTGACAAGCGATATACATTTGATCGGGATCGTCCCGTCACTACTCTTGAACATTTAGTTCAGGACTACGCAGAGGGACCAGCATGGTCAAAAAAATCTCACTTTGAGGAGTGGAGTCGTTTAGTCAGCAAAGTTTCTGAAAACGAAGTTACCCTTAAAACACAAGAACTGATCGATAAAAATTATAGTATACACTTTCATGTATGGACTCAATTTGAATTCTTAGAATTACTTTTACACTGCAAAAAAAAGTTATTTTTCCCTTTAGAGATTGAATTAATTTAAAAAAATGAAATGGAGTTAATTGTCATTTGTCGAAAGATCACTTAAATGTTATAATCTATATATTTTTCATGGGTAAAAATGAGTAATTTAAAAATTGACCTAGGCTGTGGAAACTCAAAAAAAGAAGGAACCCTTGGTGTTGATATTCACCCTCACTCTGGTGTTGACTATATTGTAGATCTTGAAACGGAACCGCTACCTTTTCCAGATCGAAGCGTTGAATACGTTCATGCCTCTCACTTTTTAGAACATGTTAAAAATCCAGTATCAATTTTCCGGGAAATCAGCCGTGTTTGTATTGATGGTGCTAAACTAGAATTCTGGACTCCCTATGGTTGGTCAAATTCGGCATTTATTTTTGGACACGAAGTGTTCTTCAACGAAGATCACTATTTACATATGTGCGTATGGCATTCCGAGCAATGGTCAAAGTCACTGAAAGCTCGATGGTTACTGAAAGAGTTTACATACGTCGTTGATCCTATATTTCTAGTAAATCTTTATCGACATCAAATCCCCATAGATTTTGCGATAAATCACTACAAAAATTGTGTTAGAGAGTTTGGAGTTTTGTTGGAGCTTCATCATGATTATGATGGTAATACTATCCAGCCGATAAGAACTTTTACCCTTGACCGTTCTTCTACAAGATACCTTATACCTAATAAAAGTGAAGTCAATTTAACATCTATTAAATTGGAGCAAGCCATTCGTTGGTTATCATCTACTGAGCTAGTTCCCCATCTTCAGAATGCTCAACTTGACGTAAAGCAGTTGCAATCTCTTCCGCCAGACGTTCATGCGGAATTGGAGCGGCTGCAATTGCAGCTTCACTATAAGCAGGTTTAATTAGAGCAAGCAATTAATTTGATTGAAGCAATGGAAACAAGTAAATTTTGGAAATTACGCAATGCTTGGTTTAAACTAAAAAAGTTGATGGGACAACAATAAACTGTTGTAATATATTATCTTTTCTCCTTCATGGTTATCAAGTAGATTATGATAAAGCTGCTAAAAGAAACGACTAAAGGAAAATACCTTTACGGTTACTATATCGCCATTGTTTTTGCTTTTTTGGTGAGACTGATTTGGATCAGCCTCATCCCTCTGCTATCTAATGCACCTGATGAATCTTCTCATTGGACGGCAGTAGAATATTTATCAGAATACTTCAGGCAACCTTCTTCTCAGGAAATAGTGACGGCACAAGTGGGAGCTCATGTTCTTCAAGTACAAATGTCTTATTTCCATATGGTAATTTCTAAGAGTGTGTTTGGTCTTTTTTTTAATAATGATTCTATTTTGATTTATATCTGTAGAATCACTAATGCTTTACTTAGTATTGTGGTAGTTATTAACTGTCAGCATATTTTTTCTCAACTTATAATAAATAAAAGGATTGCCAATCTATTGGCTATTGCCTTGGCATTTCATCCGCAATATGTTTTTATTTCTTCTTATGTTAACAATGATGTATTTGCTTGTTGGATTACGACTTTATCTATTATTGTTTTATTGAAAATTTTGCCAAAAATTTTATCAAAATTAGATAGTAAAAATACTTTAATTCAACAATTTAACTTTTCCCAATTAATACTTCCACTGCTTTGCCTAACGCTATTCAGCAGTCTATTTGCCAAATCCTCATCTATAATTGTTTATGCTTCAGCTACTTTTATACTTTTATTTATTTTTTTATTTCGTTTTAAGCAAACTTTTCCTATTGTATTAAATTCTTTTAATAATTACAAAATTATATTGAATGTAATAGCGATATCAGCTTCCTTTTTACTCGGATATCTATTGTATAGTATGCATACAATAAAATTATCAATGCCAGGTCTTTCAAATTATGATGTTTTTAGTGGCTCTTTTATGGCTCAAGTTATTTTTTATCCCAGACCTGTTCAGTTGCGCCAGGTTGTCTATGGTGCAATTTTTTCATCTCATAGTTTTATTGATTACTTAAATACCATCACTCAGATGAACTATTGGCAATTAATTATACAAGGATTTTGGGGGCTTTTTGACAATATGTCTTTAAGAATGAATAGCTTATGGTACTATTTTTACTTGCCTTACATGATTAGCTTCCTTTATGGTTACTTTACGGTTTTCAAAAAATCTTTAAAATATCATTATTTGACAGTGATGGAATATACGATGTGTCTGGCAGTAGTTTTAATGGGTGTGGGTAGCTTATCTTTTTCATATAAAATTGCCTTTCAACCTCAAGGTAGGCACTTTTTACCAGTTCTTGTAATTGTTTATTATTTTATAGCTAAGGGGTTTTATGTTTTTAAAGGAGCTGATTTTACTAAACGCTTTATTTCAATAATGATAATCGGTTCCGTAATTTGTACAACGTTTTACGTTCCTTTTAATCTTTTTAGTGTGTACTAGAACAAGTAAATGCAAGAGTCTGGAAGGCAGATTTGTGATAAAACTAAGAATAAAAAAAATTAAGTTATGAAAAATTTCCTCAAATTACAGCTTTTTGCTTTAATTATACTAACTTTTTTTTTAGTATTAGCGATAGTAAGGATGCCTTCATCTCACCCTAAACTTGTTGAATTTTATCAACCTATTAATAATTACATATTAAAAGATATAAAATCAGATAAATCTTTTTGGGTTTCCACATCGAATGATCCTTATATAATTTTACCAAAAATTAAAATCCTCAATAGTCCAGAAAGTTTTTTTTATATTGATATTAATTATACCTCAAAATCCTGTAGAGCTAGCCTAGGTGAATCAGCCTCATTTATTCAAATATTTTGGCGAACGTCAGATGAAGGTTTTTCAGAAAATAAAAGTGATACAACACCTATATCCATGGGAGGTTCTAGCTATTTAATTCCACTCCGAAGTCTTTCTCTACTTTCTAATATTCCTGATAAAACTGTAGAGGTAAACTTTAGACTAGATATAGTTAATAAAATTCGGTGTAAGTTTCAAATCAATAAAATTATGCTGGGAACTTTTGAATAGATCATAGAAAAGTAATCTTCCAACAAGCTTGTTGCCCGACAGGGACAACTGCCGGAATTGCCTGATAGCTCTTTGAGCGATATTTTTCACCAGTCCCCAAACCGGGAAAGTATAATTAATCAGGCTTTGAAAGTCCGTTGTATTATACGTACTAGGTAAGTTTTTTCAAAAAACTGCATAAGCCCCGTTTAGTCAGAGATATATGCAAGCAGTCAAAGTCCCTAAAGCTCAATTAGGAGAATCTCATGGTTGACGTACTATTTGATGAAAGTGTTTACTTGGCAAATTACCCAGATGTTGCTACTGCTGTAGCGGCAGGTCTTTTTGGCTCTGGCTTAGACCATTTTCTTAAACATGGTCTAGGTGAAGGTCGGGTTGAAATTTCCTCGTCTTACGAAGAAGACACCTATTTAGACAACAACCCAGATGTTGCTGCTGCGGTAACGGCGGGTCTTTTCAGTTCTGGACTAGAACACTATGCCTTGTATGGACAGTTTGAGGGTCGTGCTGGAGTTTTTTCCGATGGTGTAGTACCCCCTGCTTCTTTCTCCCTTTTTGACGAAAGTTCGTACCTGTCACTTAACCCAGATGTTGCCGCTGCTGTGACTGCTGGTGCTTTTAACTCCGGCTTTGAGCATTTTCAACAACTTGGTCTACAGGAAGGTCGTATCAGTTCCCCACTCTGGAACGAAGGAGCGTATTTAGCTGCCAATCCAGACGTGGCGGCTGCTGTGACTGGTGGAGCTTTTGGTTCCGGATTGCACCACTTTGCCCTGCATGGACAGGTGGAGAACCGTCCTGGAGCTTTGCCAGGTGCTTTAGTACCGTTTGGTTTCAATGAAGAATTTTACCTCTTAGATAATCCAGATGTAGCAGCCGTCGTTAATGCTGGAGGATTTGGCTCAGGTTTAGAGCATTACAATGAATTTGGACAATTTGAAGGACGAGGAGCGTATTTTGGTGGAACGCCAGGAAGTGATTTGGTTGTTGGGTTTGGAGGTTTTGGGGATGATAACCTCAATCTAATCACGGGAGTTGAACTTGAGCCGACAACCGTGATTGAAAATGGACAATCTGTGGCAGATGCTCGCCCTATTAGTTTTGGAGTTGGTGAAGCCGATACCCTTGTAGGAAGTTTAGGACAAGATTTATTTCTCTTAGGAACTCCTGATCCTACTGGCATAGCTGTTTTATCAGAACCGTTTTATTTCGGTCGTGGTAATGCTGACTTCGCTACAATTAATAATTTTGAAGAGGGTGAAGATTTGATCGCCTTAGTAGGGACAGCAAGTGATTATAGTTTCAATGCATCTAACGGCAATTTCAACATTTTCTTCTCTGGAGATCTAATTGGACGTGTTGAAGGTGTTACAGATTTGCTACTGTTTCCAGACTTTACCGGTTCTGGAATATTGTTTCTGATTTAAGGGGGAAGACTATCTTGTCGGTTTCATCAAAACCCTTGGAGTCTTTACCTTAATTTAAGTTCTCTTCAGCCGAAGTTCTTCTGATCCGGCAAACTTCGGCTTTTTCTAAGACTGATCGAGATCTAGTGATTTATTTGCTCACTGTTAACTACTATTCAACCCAGCTAATTGAGAAACTAATCCACTCAATTCCAATTCATCTCAATATTTCTTATCAAATCGTCATTGTAAATAACTCACCTGACGATATAGCCGTGCAGCGACTTCATATCAAATCTTTTCAGATTTTAGAAGCAAATACAAACCTAGGCTTTGGCAAAGCCTGCAATCTTGGACTCAACTGGATTTATACTAAAAACTCCGATGCCATAGTCTGGATTATCAACCCCGACACCTATCTACCCGAAAATATCCTGGAAAAAGTCCCTGTTGTCTTCCAAGCCTACCCAGACGTTTCCATTCTCGGAACTGTCATTTATACATCCACTGGCGATATTTGGTTCGCTGGCGGTCGATTTGTCCCTCAACTTGGTGCTATTGTCTCCACAGACTTACTTTCCTCTGATCCTGAAGCCACTTATATATCCTGTGATTGGGTGAGTGGCTGTAGCTTAATTCTTAACCTGCGCCATTTTAAAACTTGTCCCCAGTTTGATCCGGCTTACTTCCTTTACTACGAAGACTTTGACTTCTGTCGTCGCTATGCCATGCAGGGTCATCAGATTGCCATTACCAGTCATTTAGCAGTTATTCACCAACCCTCCTCAATTACAAATCGCAATATCGTCCAAAAATACAAGCATAGCACCTACAGCTATTTACTTACCTTAGAACGGTATACTAACAAATGGATCTTGCTGATGAGATTTGGACGTCTTTTCTGCAATACCTCTATATTGCTAGTTCTCAAACCTCAAACGGCACTTGGTAAACTGGCTGGCATATTCTACTATCTGAGGCGAGTTGTCATATATTTACATTGATGATATTGTAATGATTTATAAATTATTATGCTTCAGGATGGTATTGATTTTAAACAATGAGTAAACTTATAAGTAATCCTTATAAATACAATGAGGCTCTTATCATTTTAATTCCTGTATTTAATGATTGGAAGTCATTAGAGATACTACTTATTCGTTTAGATCAAATTCTTAACGATGAAAATATTCAAGCTGAAGCTATAGCCGTCGATGATGCCTCAAGTATAGCCATCCATGAAGATTTTATGTCTTATAAATTAGCAGCTATAAAAAAGGTTAGTGTTTTGGAGCTGAGAAGAAATCTGGGACATCAACGAGCAATTGCTATAGGATTAGCGTATACAGAAGAAAATATAGCCTGTCAAGCAATTGTCGTCATGGATGGAGACGGAGAAGATGATCCAGTGGATGTCATTAGACTAATTAGAAAATGTGAAATAGAAGGATATACAAAGATAGTCTTTGCCAGACGAAGTAAACGTTCTGAAAGTTTTATATTTAAATTTTTCTACCTAATCTATAGAGGATTGTATAGACTCTTGACAGGTCAGGAAATTAGGGTAGGTAATTTTAGCATTATTCCTCGTAGAATATTGTGTAGACTGGTAGCTGTCTCAGAAATATGGAATCATTATGCCGCAGGTGTTTCCAAGGCAAAAGTTCCTTACACCGATATTTATAGCCGCCGGAGTACTCGCCTCCATGGAAAGTCTCAGATGAATTTTGTCCAGCTTGTAACCCATGGACTCAGTGCAATTTCAGTCTATGGTGATATTGTTGGAGTCAGGTTACTGGTTACGTCTTGTTTACTTATTTGCGTAAGTTTTCTTTCTATATTGACGGTTATCGGTATTAGGTTGCTGACCAAGTTAGCTATTCCGGGCTGGACTTCCTATCTTGTGGTATTATTTTTTATAATATTTATCCAGGGGTTTATGCTATCTATAGTTTTTATTTTTGTGGTTTTAATGGAAAGAAATAATATAGGATTTATACCAAAAAGAGATTATCATTACTTTGTTTTATCAATTAAAGAACTATTGAATCATGAGTAACTTTAATTACATAGGCTCAGAGCTGGATCTATTTAGTGAAGCTCGGAATTGGAAAGCTTATTACGGCAGTATCATCAGACGCTATTTGGGTAGTGAGGTGTTGGAAGTCGGTGCAGGTATTGGTGCCACCACACAGAGTTTGTGTCAAGGGAATCAAAAACGCTGGATTTGTCTGGAACCCGATCCTAATTTAAGCAATAGGTTAAAATCTTCACTGATGAACAACTCGCTTTTAAACTGCTGTGAAATAAAGGTCGGAACTTTAGTGGATTTAAGTCACGCTGAAATGTTTGATTCTATCATCTACATTGATGTTCTGGAACATATCGAAGATGACATACATGAAACTAGACTAGCAGTGAATCACCTCAGGAAAGGAGGAGTGTTAATCGTGCTGGCTCCGGCTTATCAATGGCTTTTTACTCCATTTGATGAATCTATCGGTCACTATCGTCGTTATAATAAAAATACTTTATCTAAAGCGGTTCCATCTACTCTCGAATCGGTATATTTAAAGTATGTAGATTGTATAGGATTAGTTGCGTCCATCAGTAACCGTTTAATTCTCAAAAGTAAAATGCCAAGTCGTCAGCAAATTCTATTTTGGGATAAATATATGATTCCCATTTCGCGTCAGATAGACCCACTTATTCTGCATTACTTTGGTAAATCCATCTTGGGTATATGGAGAAAATGTTAATAACTCAAAGTAACTCTAGTGGTGTGATGAGTCAGATGGCGATTGCTCTAACTAATGTATCCAAGTGCTATAAGCGCTATAATCGTCCCCTAGACAGACTTAAAGAAATAGTATTGCCAGGAAAACCTCGCACCCAAGAGTTTTGGGCATTGCGCGATATTAACCTAAACGTTGACCAAGGTGAGACTCTGGGTATTGTCGGACAAAATGGTTCAGGGAAAAGTACCCTGTTACAGATTATCGCCGGAACGCTGACACCAACCACAGGTGAGGTGTGGGTTAAGGGTCGAGTTTCCGCCTTACTGGAACTTGGAAGTGGGTTCAACCCAGAGTTTACCGGGCGTCAAAATGTCTTTTTTAATGGTCAAATTCTGGGATTAAGTCCAGGCGAGATAGCCGCGAAGTTTGATAACATTGCGGCTTTTGCTGACATTGGTGATTTTCTCGACCAACCCGTCAAAACCTATTCTAGTGGGATGGTTGTCCGGTTAGCCTTTGCTGTGGTAGCGAATATCGACCCCACGATATTAATTGTAGATGAAGCCTTAGCCGTCGGTGATGCCCGGTTCCAGGCGCGTTGTATGAAGCGAATTCGCCAGCTTAAACAGCAGGGGGTAACCATTCTGTTTGTTTCCCACGATTCAGCTAGCGTGAAAATGCTCTGCACTCGCGCCGCCCTGATGAATTATGGCTCAATTATTGAAGTGGGTCAGCCTAAAGGAGTTATTGATCATTATACGGCGCTATTGAGTTCAGACAACCCACGCCATAATCCAAAGAGTCTTTCGCCGACAGAAATTAATCATCGCCAAGCTGAAACTCAGTCAAACCCAAAAATACAGGAACACAGACATGGCAATCGACTCGCTGTAATCCGTGAGGTGAAGATTGTTAATATCTCTAACCAAACAGTAGAAATTATAGAAACGGGTTCTTGGTTTCAGATTCTCGTTAACTTAAAGGTTAACAGCAAACTATCTGATCTGGTTATTGGTATCTCTATTAGAAACTTGATGGGGTTGGTGATGTATGGCACAAATACCCAATTAATGAACTGTCAATTGCCAGAGATTGACAGGGGACAGGAATTGACGGTAGGATTTCAGCTTCCCTGTTACTTACACAAGGGAGTTTATACGGTAACTGTAGGGGTTCATTCGGAAGAAGGAGTCAGTTATGACTGGATTGATGATTTGATCGTGTTTGAAGTAATCAATGGTAACCATTGTGAAGGGGTTATCGATTTGCAAGCTAATATCCAGGTCAAAGCCAATGCTGTTTTTTGTCTCGCGGATCAGCCGTAGGACTCAACTGAAAAATCACTGAAATCGCTGGATTAATATGATTGAAACCAACAACCCGGAAATTGATGTTGATGAACTAATGGAAAACGTTCGGCAAGAGGTAGCAAAACGCCAGAATAAACCCTTCGGTAAAGAAAAATTGCCAGAAAAGCCAGGGGATAAAATTAGCCCTTTTCTGATCAATCAAATACAGGCGTTACTCAACAATGCAGAATCTAAGTCTCAAATTCGCACCGAATTTCCGGAAAAGCTGAATCGTTTTCCTTTTACCATCAGCCGACGGTTCCAGAAGTTGGCATTAAAACTCTATGCGTTTCTATTTAAAGAGCAACGCGCCGTCAATTTTTCTTTAATTCAAGCCTTGAAAGACTCTCTGGCACTCAATCAACAGTTAATTAAACAAGTCACTGCACTTCAAGCAAAAATAGACTTTATCGAGAAACAGCAAGAAAAAATAAAGTTAATCGATGAACTACAAGAAAAAGTAAAGCCAATTGATGAACTACAAGAAAAAGTAAAGCCTATCGATGAGTTGCAAGAAAAAGTAAAGCCTATCGATAAACTACAAGAAAAAGTAAAATCTATCAATGAACGTCATATCAGAAACGACAGTTACTTCAAAAATGATTTAATTCTACAAAAGCGCCTGATTACCCTATTCTTAGATGAGGCACACCGGAGATTGCCTGAACCCTTTGATAGAGAACAACTGCAAGGGTTTGTCCAGGAAAATCACCATTTACTCGATTCGTTTTATGTAGCATTTGAAGATAAATTTCGGGGAAGCCGAGACGATATAGTTGACCGATTAAGGTTTTACTTACCGCGAATTGCTGACGCTGAGATTGGCACACAAGACTCACCGATTTTAGATGTGGGATGTGGGCGTGGGGAATGGTTGGAGTTGCTGGGTGACTCTGGATATACTGCCAAAGGCGTAGACATTAACCGGGTTATGCTAGAGTTGTGTAAAAGTAGAGATCTTGATGTTATCGAAGCGGATGGATTGACGTATCTGAAATCTCAACCCGATGCTAGTTTGGGTGCGGTAACAGGATTTCACTTGATTGAGCATTTACCTTTTCCCGTTTTAATTAACCTGATTGAGGAAAGTGTCAGAGTATTAAAACCCGGAGGATTAGTCCTCTTTGAAACCCCAAATCCCCAGAATGTATTAGTAGGAACACATAATTTTTACATCGATCCCAGTCATCTCAAACCCTTACCGAGTGCCTTAGTTAAATTTATGCTAGAACACTGCGGATTCGCTCAAGTGGACGTTATCAATCTCCATGCTTATGAGGAATCGTTTAAACTCAGTGGTTCTCCAGTAGCCGAACGTTTTAATGACTATTTTTATGGTTCACAAGATTATGCAGTGATTGGGTACAAGCCATGAAACCCCTGGCTATTGTAACACCTTGGTTTGGTAAAAATCTAACCGGAGGAGCAGAGCAACAAGCTTGGCAAATTGCTACCCGTTTGGCGCGTCGGGGTTATCAGGTTGAAGTGCTAACCACCTGCTGTCGTTCCTTTCATGATGACTGGGCGGTAAACCATCTCAAAGCCGGAGTCAATCGGGAGGCGGGGTTAATCATTCGGCGGTTTCCAGTGACTCGTCGCGATCGCGCGGCGTTTGATCGAGTTAATCGGGTTATGCTAAGTTTATCCCCTTGCCAACTTAAACCAGGGGTTAATCCGGTTAACTCTGGGGAATCAGCTATTTTCGCCTCGGAAAATATTAATTCCCCCAAATTGCTGAATTATTTGTCCAGAAAATCCCAACGCTATCAAGGGTTTCTATTTATTCCCTATCTGTATGGAGTAATCTTAAATGGACTTCCTATTGTGTCCAGTAAAGCGTTTTTGCAGCCCTGTTTGCATGATGAGGTTTATGCTTATCTGCCAGAAATTGCAACTATTTTTCATCAGGCAAAGGGTTTATTACTTAATAGCGACGGTGAAGCTGAACTGGCGAGACAGTTATACGGTGCCGGGATTATTCCCAAAAGTGTGGTCGTTGGGGAAGGGATAGAAGTTAGTCAGGATGAGCCTTTAACCAATAGGGTAAACAAAGAATACCCAGAACGCTTTATTCTTTACTTAGGACGTCGTGATCCCACAAAAAATACACATTTTTTAGTCAAGTCTTATCTCAGATTCAAAGCGAATTATCCGAATTCGACATTGAAATTAGTCCTGGCTGGTTCAGGTAATCAATCATTTACTCACTCAGAACAGGGTGTGATTGATTTGGGTTTAGTGGATGAGGCGGAAAAAGCAACATTACTCACCAACTGTATCGCCCTATTTCAACCCAGCCGTAACGAAAGCTTTTCCCGTGTGATCATGGAAGCCTGGTTTTACGGGAAACCTGTGGCGGCGAATCGAGACTGTTTAGCAA
>CAKZMA010000813.1 GCA_937127375.1 uncultured Coleofasciculus sp.
TGGGGAAGCTGGGGAAGCTGGGGAAGCAATGTAGAGACGTGCCATGGCACGTCTGGGAGCTGGGGGAGCTAGAGGAGCCAACAAATGACAAATGACAAATGACGAATATTGTCAATCCGCCAAATAGCTGAAAAAAGTTACGAGAAATGGCTGAGGCAGTCACATCCGGATGCCGAAGACAATTATAGATAACTTTCTTAACAAATTGAAAATTAGCATCAGGGTTTTCTTTTTTCAGAGCTATATCACTCCTATAAAGTGTGTCTGCTGTCCCCATCAATTGCTTCCTTACCTACTTAAAAAAATGACAACTGAAGGAAAAGTTTTCGCCATTCTTTTGATGCAATTTAGTCTTCCTCCTGTGCCAGCCATGAAAGCAGTGGACGCTTGGCTGAAACAGCATCCTCAGGAAAATTGGGACACATTGAAAGACTTACTACAACAGAAAAAAATAACCATGGTTAACGGGAAGCTGACCATGATCACTCAACAGAGTGTTACCAATTCCGGTAACGGTGTTGCCCGAAATCAAGGGGGTCAGCTACGACAACCTCAGCCATCATCGGTGAAAACATTTCGATTTCGTGGGGTCACGTATCATAAAGTTGAAATGCCTCCAATTCAGCACTTTACGATGATTGATCCAACCGTTCCACCGGAGGTTTCCCCACCCAACTCTAATGATGATATACCCGCCTGTGATCCTCAAGTCGTGAACTTTCATGAATATGCAGAACGCAAGAAGCGATCGCAGGAAAATCCGGTGACAGAGCGATCGCAAAAACACGGTTGATCTGAGGGAAACCGTTATCCGTTTTCTTTGAGAAACGCTTCCACCTCAGCTAGGGTGGGTTGAGCCGCGATCGCACCCGGTTTGAGTGTCGTTAATCCACCCACAGCACTGGCGTATTTGACCACATCTCGTGCTGACTCTGGCGTCGCTAGACATTTAAGCCCATTCTGACAAAGTTGGTGAATAAAGCCCGCGACAAAACCATCACCCGCCCCTGTGGTATCTTGCACATTCATAGTAAAGGGTGAGAAGGTGTCCTCCTGTTCACCGAGACAGTAGGTTATATCTTGATCTCCATTCGTCACCAAAACTCCTTCAACTGAATCTAGACGATGGGTAATCGCCCCTGCATCCGAGGTATCAAAGAATAACTCCCCTTCTTCTTTGGCTATTTTGAGAAAATCGATTTGCTTGACAAATTCTTTAATCAGTGGTTTAGCTTCACTGGGATCTGACCAAAACATCGGACGCCAGTTAATATCCACTAAAACTTTGACATCGTAGCGATTGGCAAGATTCAAGGCTTTGTAAATCGCTTGTCGGGTTTGGGGATAGGCTAACTCCAGGGTACCCAAAACTAAATAATCAGCTCCCTCAAATAAGGATTCGGGTAACTTAGACGCATCAAGGAAAGCGTCAGCAAATTGGGAGGTGTCAAAATCACCAAATCCAGCAAATTCGCGATCGCCCTTTTCTGAGCGCAGGACGTAAACCTGTCGGGTTGGTGCGGTAGGATGGCGTTGGACACCACTATGATCCACACCCACATCCTTTAACAATTGCACAAGTTGGTTTCCTGGTTCATCGACTCCCACCGATCCGATAAACCCCGCCGGAGTTCCCAACTTAACCAATGCACAAGCCACATTCGCTGGCGCTCCCCCAGGATAAGCTGTCCAGGATTCAACTTGTTCCAGGGATCGCCCCACCTGATTAGCTAGGCGATCGAATAAAACTTCACCGAGGCAGAGAACACGAGGATTAGTCACGGCAATATACACCTCAACTTTTCCCTCAGACTACCAGAGCGTTAACCTTTGGTTAAAAATAATCTCTCAAACCAGGATGAGTTATGGCGTGTAGGTATCCCATAGTTCGTTAGAATTAAAAAGGCATAAGTAGATTTACCAAGGGCAAAATACCTATGGCTGGTGGCAAGTCAGATAAGTCGGTTTCTCTCTCAGACCGAGAATTACAAATTGTAGACCTGGTCGCCACTGGTTTAACCAATCAGGAGATTGCCCAGGACTTGGAAATCAGTAAGCGCACTGTCGATAACCATATTAGTAATATTTTGCAGAAAACCCATACCGATAATCGAGTCGCACTGGTGCGTTGGGCGTTGCAGTGGGGTAAAGTTTGTTTGAATGATATTAACTGTTGTACCTTACCTCCCAAGCCCAATACCAATAACGATGAGGTGGTTTCATAGAACAGAGAGCCGGGGGAGCCATCACGAGACGCGCCATGACCCATTGTGTAGGGGCGGGTTTCACCATTAACGGGAAGGTTTTCACCCAGATGTCACTAAACCCGCCCTGTCTAAATTATGTTGTATTCCCTGTTCCCTGTTCCCTGTTCCCTGTTTCCTGTGACACACCGAGCGAAGTCGAGGTGTTCCCTGTTCCCTGACAAATGACAA
>CAKZMA010000814.1 GCA_937127375.1 uncultured Coleofasciculus sp.
TAGCACTGGAGGGTTCTATTAAATGCCCAGTCAACATCATCAAACCAGCGTCCATCGCCTTTTAGGATTTCTCTTTTTCAGTAGCCTTACCCTTTCCCTATGGCTCGGTCATCTTCCCTCCATTGCTCAACCAGCCGCACCGGGAAATGTGGCAACAACCCAATCTGGCAATGCCAGTCAACTCGTGCAACAAGGGGTTGAGTCCTACCGGACAGGAGATTATCAAGGGGCGATTGAACCCTGGCAAAACGCCTTAGAAGTTTACCAAAGGACCAATAATCGCGCCAACGCCGCCATTATCCGGGAAAACCTAGCAAGAACCTATCAAAAAATCGGTCACATCGAGCAGGCAATCAGCTATTGGCAACAAGCCATCGCTGACTATCAAGAACTAGGTGACTGGCAGCAAATAGGGCGAATGAAAACCGAACTGGCTCAAGCCTACAGCCGCTTTGGACAAGCCAGAAAAGCGATCGCGCTTTTATGTGGCGTCCCTGATTCTCGCCAACAGGAGAGTTGCCCTGAAGGCAGTGCTGTGCAAATTGCCCAAGCGCATCACGATCGAGACGGAGAAATAGCCGCCCACGGGAGTCTAGGAGAAGCCTATCGCCTCAGAGGGGATTACGACCAAGCGATCGCCCATTTAAACAGGAGCTTAAAAATTGCCCAAGAGCTTAATCACCCAGCCTCTGGCGCTTCTACTCTAAACAATATAGGCAACGTCTACATGGCTCAAGCTCAACTCACAGAGGGTTATGCCAACTCCGCCCAGCAACGCGGTGCCAACACTAAGGCATCAGAATTTCGACAAGAGGCGATTGAATATTACCAGCAAGCTCAAACCCATTTTCAACAGAGTCTCCAACTTGCTCAAAACGACCAATTTGGTCAAATGCGGGTGTTACGCAATTTAATTAAACTTTATTACCGCCCGAAAGAATCAACCTTACCCAACGCCGCAAACAACGCGGCAACAACCCTCAAACAAGCTCAGAACTTACTCAAGCAGCTCCCCGATTCTCAAGATAAAGTCTATGCCGCCATCGAATTAGCTAAACTGGAGCAGCCAATGACCCCAGTTGATACCACGTCCCAACACAGTCCCTGCGGTAAGCGTCTGCTAGAAGGACAGGCAGAAGAACTCCTCAATCAAGCTGTCTCAATTGCTCAACGCCTTCAATACTCCCGTTCCCAGTCGTTTGCCTTGGGTGAATTAGGTCATCTCTATGAATGCCGCCAAGACTATAAGAACGCCCAAGAATTCACTCGCAAGGCACAGTGGGTGGCGGACAACAATAAATCGGCTAAAGATAGTCTGTATTTGTGGGAGTGGCAGGCAGGACGCATCTTCAACGCCCAAGGGAATGAAACTGAGGCGATCAAAGCTTATGAACGAGCGATCGCGACACTCAACGATATCCGAAATGAGCTTCTGATTGCCGAGCGAGACTTACAGTTTGACTTTCGGGATGCGATTAATCCTCTCCACCGGGAGTTGGCTCAGTTAAGGTTAGAGCGTGCTGTTTTGAAACCAAGAGATAGTCAGGATTATAAAAAGGAACTAGACTCTGCCCTCGAAACCATTGATTCCCTAAAACTCGCAGAACTGCAAAATTACTTCGGGAATGATTGTGCCTTAACACTCATCAGTCAGGAACGGGTTGACGAACTGCTTGGGGAAAACACCGCTGTCTTTAGCTCGATTATTTTAAGCGATCGCACCGCGATTCTGGTCAGTCTTCCCAACGGTGAAAAGCGGCTGAAGTGGATCGACGTTGATAGTCACACGCTCCGGGAAGACATTAACCAATTTCGCCGGGGACTAGAGCGCAGACGTGACATTATCTATAACCCAAAACCAGCCCAGGAGCTGTACAACAGGATTATTGCCCCTTTTGCCAATGATTTAAACTCAGCACCGATAGACACTCTCGTTTTCATCCAGGATGGCATCTTACGCAGCATCCCAATGGCTGCCCTTTACGACGGTAATAAATTTTTGGTGGAAAACTATGCCATTGCCACAACCCCCAGTCTTAACCTGACCAATCCGCAAGCTTTGAACCGTCAAAACCTGCGCGTTTTAGCCTTAGGTTTAACCCAAGAAAGTGAAGTCAATGGGCAAACGTTTTCAGCGTTGACCAATGTTAAAACTGAACTTAAGGAAATCGAGACTCAATTTCCCGGTAGCAAAACACTCTTGAATGAGGATTTTATCCAAGAGCGCATGGAAGAAGAACTGAGTCAAACCGTTTACCCGATTCTTCACATCGCCACCCACGGTCAGTTTAGTGCGATTCGAGAGGACACCTTTCTCGTCACTGGCAATAACGACAAACTCACCCTCAATGATCTAGAAAACATCATCAGCCGCGTTAGTCGTAAACCCGACTCCGGCGACTTGCTTGCCCTCACAGCTTGTCAAACAGCAGTCGGAGATGACCGAGCTGCTTTGGGTTTAGCTGGCATTGCCGTGCGAGCCGGTGTCAGCAGTGCCTTAGCTTCCCTTTGGTTTGTCAATGATGCCTCCACGGCTCAGTTGGTGACAGAGTTTTATGCCAACTTGCGCCGTCCCGGTGTGAGCAAAGCCGAGGCTTTACGTGCAGCTCAGCGAAAACTGATTGAGGCGAAGGACACAGAAGAAATTAATGACCAATATGCCCACCCCGCCTACTGGGCACCGTTTATCCTCATCGGCAATTGGCTTTAACTAGGGGTTGCTGTCGGGAGTTGTGAGGTGAGCAGGTGATGGGGAGATGGGGAGATTGGAAAATTGTGTAGGGGCGGGTTTTACTACTATCTTTTCGGTTACATCCAGATGTGACTAAACCCGCCCAGACGCTTCAACAGCGCGTCTCTACAATAGTTTCTAGACTAGAGCAAATATTAATGCCACTCAAAGCCTTGATAGCTAATGGTTTCGGTTTTGTGCAGCAAGCCCCAATTACCACAGGTTACTGGCGATTTGGCTTAAGTTCTCAATCCGTTCATACTCCTCGTCAATTAGTTCTGCTGCCTCTAATTCAGCTAGGTCTTCTAGCAAGGTTGAACCCACCTTTCCCAGCCTGGATTTGTCAGCCAACTTGAGCGCTTCACCTAAAGCGTCGTACCATAAACTTGCCTTGGCATAGAAATCGGATTTGTTTGAGCTATCGACAAACATACCTTCCAAAGCCGAAGGCATCTCTACAACCTTAATATCTGCCGTAGCAATCAAATCACTCGATGCGTTATCTGGGTCACATAAGATGGTGACTTGCCAAAGATAAGTGTGGCCTACTTTAAGTTTTGGTCTGTCCTCTGGCAAGGGCAATGTCATAATTCCTGGCGAACTTTCCAAAGAAATAGGCTCACCGATTAATTGGAGTTTACCGTTCGAGTCATATTCAAAGAGCCTAAATTCCATCGGTTTGGTGGTCGAGTCAGGAACAAACCAAGCAAAAGTCGGGCGAGTTGAAGCTGTTTGTCCAACATGACTCTGAGGCGCTAGGGCTGTTAGGGGTATCCCTTTACCTTCACACCCACCTCTGGGACCGGCTTGTCCTGTATAGTCACTTGGAGGCTCCTGATCAGCAGGGGGTACATAATCAGCTAGAGCCGCCGGAGTTATGACCAGCGATAAGCCTAAAACACAGCTAGTTACCAGTCTAGTGTGGATGTGGTTGCTCAGAAATTCCAGGGTTTTAGTTTTCATAATCTCTGGTGCTAGCAATTTGGGTTAAACTGTAACACACTCCATTCCTGGATGTTGGCGAGTTACGGCTATCGCCTAACCCACGATGGCGGACTGACCCACTTAAAATAGGGCTTTGTTTGTAGTGAGAACTTTAGTTCTCGCTTCGTCTAGCTGGACAGGGCTCGCATCCCTCACTACGAACCCAATCTATTGCACCAAATTAGCTGGGTCACAGCACTACGAGAACTTCACTTTTAGTAATTATTTTATTTTTCTCAAGAAAAAGGATTTAACACTATCTCCAATTTTATCCAGGTTCCAGTGCCGACTTACTAGGGGCCAGGTTAACTCGCATAGAGTTCCTCGGGGAGAAATCGGCTCTCGCTTAAACGTCCCCCCTAGTTGTTTCGCCAGATTTTTACATTGCTTTGTCCCTCGGTTTTCAGCGGATGAACAGATGCCGGAGCCGTTATCTTTAATACTCAGACTGTACCAGCCCTGATTGGGCTTGCCAATAGCACTGAGGCGAGTTACTCCTTTGGCATGTTTCCCCACATTGCACAGCGCCTCTTCGAGAAACTGGCAGAGTTCCCGCTTTTGCTCAAGGCTCAGGGATTGAGACTCAATTGGAGCAAATGTGCGGACTTTAACCTTGAGAGTCTTAAAGTTGGGAAAGTTATCTCGCTGAAGCGTCTCCCTATAGACTTTATAGAACAGTTCGTGAATTGGCAGCTTTAAGTCGAGTTTGAAGCCGCTGCCTAGGAGAAGGCTTTCTTCTTGAGTGAGAGCTTCTCGTTTCAGGTATTCACCAACTCCCCGAATTTCCTGGTTAAGATTCTCTAATTCTGAGAGAAAGGGGTTTTGTGGTGAGTCTTCTCGAATATCCCTCAAAACATTAGCCAGTGTTTGCAAAGGACCATTATGAATGACATTAAATGTGTGTTCAATAGTGCCTTGGCGGACGTAAATCTCAGACCTCAAAACTTGGTCATGTTGATAAAAGGCAAAAGCACTCAGTCCTAAACCATTGAGGGTCAAAATTAATAAAATAGGTGCTACGGGAATCCACCACCCCCAAGCTAGAAACACATGACCAATTCCAACGATCCCCAGGCTAACAATGCCAAAACCAAACAGACTTTTCCAAGGGGATTGAGTCAGCCGCCCCAGACTAATTGCGACCAAACCCCAACCTAAAATCCATAAATATTCCCACCCATCTGACCAAGTCCTTAACAGCGATCGCCCATCCAGAACAGCACTGAGAATTTGACTCGTAGAATGAGCATGAAATTCCACGCCATAAATCTGCCCAGGAGGATTGAGATTGGTAATGGCAGAAGTCTTGACGATATCTTTGACGCTGGGAGCTGTTATACCAACAATAACAATGCGATCGCGAATCCAACTGGGATTAAAATTCCCGGTTTTGATCTGATTAAGTGAGAGAGTACGAAACCGTTCTCGACCACTCCGAAAATTAAGCAGGACTTGAACCCCCCCTGCATCCGTTCCCACATATCCACCGGAATTGGGCAAAAAGCGAGGGAGTGTCGTTGAACCAAACCTGATCGCATGAGGATCATGAATGTCATTTTCTGGAGAAATGCCTTCAGCGATTAAATAAGTTTCTGCCAGACGCAGAGATAAAGAAAACTGGTATCCTTGGGAAGTAGGAGTTACTAGAAGAGAGCGCCTAATCTTACCATCTTTATCGAGAATAGTATCTGAAAAACCAACTTGCTTAGGCGGTAATTCTGGAGGTGGATCAATTTGAAGTGGCGCAATTTGAACGGGTAATACTTTTTCAATCCCAATAATATTTTTGAACTCCTCAAAAACCGCAACCCGTTCATCGTGACCCGGATTAACTGGTAAATTCCGAACGATATCAAGACCGATAGCTCTGGGTTTGTAGGTTTGCAATGTTCTAAATAATCTGGCAATTTCTTGATCCGGTATGGGATAGCTTCCTACATCCTGGATATCCGCTTCATCAATTCCAATAATGACGATCCGTTTATCAATAGGTTCAGCAGGACGCAGACGCAGAAAGGTATCGAGCATTATCCACTCTAGAATTTGAAGTGAACCATTGAGACGAGCGAGTATTACCAGTCCAGTCACCACAATTCCTGGCAGTGATCCTCGACGCCAGATGGCAATTTCCTTTTTTATTTTTTGCCAAAGACTTCGCCGCAACAGCTTCTTCCTTGCTTAAGTGATCAATCAATAAACCCTTCTTCTCTCGCTCGCATCTCGGTTTGAATTCGCAGATTCTTCCCCTCTTCCGGATAAACACCCAGAACGTCTCGAATCTTCGTCCAGTAGTGAAGCACGGTTCGGGTCGTTATCTGCATCCGTTCAGCAATTGCCTTATCTTGCAATCCCTCTTGAAATGCTAGGATGAGTACCTCCAGCCACTCCGGCTTGACTTCTCCTCCTGGCATATTTAGGTCTTTGGTATGGGTTAATCCCTGGAATGCCCAATCAACTCGGGTTAACATATCCTGACTGGAGAAACCTTTATCAACCACGGTGAAACCCCCTTTATGCTCGTCAATCTCATGGTTAATCCGCACCAAGGCATTGACATAGGTACTTAACACGACGAGATTGAGGTCGGGGTACTGCTGCATCACTGTCCGCAGGAGTTTAATGCCCGTCTCAGTTTTAGCTGTCTTTCCAGAGACTTCTGGAATGGAAAGATCCATAATAACCAGGTCAGGCTGAAATGTTTCCACTTGCTCCAGAGTACTTTGTTGCGTTTGAGCGGTTCGGATTTGAGCCTCTGGGTATTGCCGTTGCAACACCTCGATTGTGCCACCCATGGTTAATTCGTGGTCTTCAACGACAAGGATCTTCATCTTCTCTGGTTTTGGTAAGTCTTTGCTGATCATCAATCCGTCAACCCTCAGAGTTTGCTATTCACCATCTGGACTTGAGACTAAGTATATAAATCGACTTGCCTGGGGATGGTGCAAGACTGAATTCATACGTTGCTAAGTTACTGTATAGTAGTTTACAAATACTGGATGGATCACCCCCAATTTTTTGTCTTTGCCGCTAAATCGTTTTTTGGGGAGAATTTCTCTACCAACGTTTGAAATCAACTCAAATTAGA